>JALOMD010000120.1 GCA_025455595.1 Cytophagales bacterium
TCACGCAAATCGGTTTGGTGTGGGCCGCCGAAGCCGTGAATACAGCCATTGAACGCTTGGTTGACTTCGTTTCGCCCGGCCACGACCCGCGTGCGGGAGCCGTCAAAGACATAGCCGCCGGAGCGGTGCTAATCATTTCCATTGCGGCGGCGGTGGTGGGGTGTATCGTTTTCGGGAGGAAGATTTTTCTGAGCTTTTGAAACAGACAGGACTTGCGCAACATTTTCCGTTTTGGGCAAAATTTGCCTAAAACGCCCGACGCTTTTCACTTTTCCTTTTTCACTTTGCACTTTCTTGACCTGTTTCCAAAAAAAACTATTTTAGCGGCCGCATTCTCTGTTTACTCTCCAACCCGATTCCCAAAGTGTTTGACTACGACCTCCACACGCAACTCAACCGTCTGTTGCGTGAAAACGGGCTTGACATGGCTGGCCGCGACAACCTGTTTTGCACCCGGTTCATCGCCAACGCCGCCACCATCCGCGACCTCTACCAAAATCTGTACGGCCATCACCCGCACGGCCCCGACCACCTTCCGCGCCTGCTGCAAACCGTGGCGCAAGCCTACGCCGCCCGTACCGAGGCGTTGCGACAAGCCGACGAAACGAAAGAGGCCCAAAACGGCTGGTTTCTGAGCAACCAACTGGCGGGCATGAGCCTGTACGTGGATCGGTTTGCGGGTGGGCTGCAACCGCTGGCGGGCAAGTTCGACTACTTCAAGAAGCTGGGTGTGAACCTGTTGCACCTGATGCCGATATTCCAAAGTCCGCCCGACGAAAGCGACGGCGGCTACGCCGTGTCCGACTTCCGGGCTGTTGACCCGCGTTTCGGCACGCTGGACGACCTGCGGACACTGCGCCAACAAATGGCCGATGCGGACATGTACCTCATGCTCGACATTGTGCTGAACCACACCTCGCACCACCACGAATGGGCCGAGCAAGCCAAGCAAGGCGACGCGGCTTTTCAGGAGTATTACTACATGTACACTGACCGTACCCTGCCCGACCAGTTCGACCGCATCATGCCGGAGATTTTCCCGGAAAGTGCGCCGGGCAACTTTACTTACATAGAGGAATGTCGCAAGTGGGTGATGACGGTTTTCCACCGCTACCAGTGGGACTTGAACTACACCAACCCCGCCGTGCTGGTGGCCATGCTCGACAACATCTTTTTCTACGCCAACCTCGGCGTGGACGTGCTGCGCATTGACGCACCGGCGTTCATTTGGAAGCAAATCGGCACCACCTGCCAAAACCTGCCCGAAGCCCACGCCATTCTGCGGCTCATCCGGCTGTGCGTGCAAGTGGCCACGCCCGGCATGGCCCTGCTCGGCGAGGCCATTGTGGCCCCGACCGAAATCATGAAATACTTCGGCACCGGCCCGTTCACGGCCCGCGAATGCGACTTCGCCTACAACGCCACGCACATGGCCTTGCAGTGGGATGCCCTCGCCACCGGCGACACCCGCGTGATGCTGGCCGCCCAACCCGAACTGCTCCAGAAGCCGCTCGGCACGTCGTGGATTACGTACACGCGTTGCCACGACGACATCGGCCTCGGCTACGACGACACCATGATTGCGCAGGCGGGCTATAATCCGTATGCGCACCGCCGCTTTCTGAAGGAATATTATTCGGGTACGTTTCCCGGCTCGCCGGCCACCGGCGCGTTGTTTTCGGTGAATCCCAAGACGCAGGATGCCCGCATCAGCGGGTCGTTGGCCTCCTTGTGCGGCTTGGAAAAGGCACTGGAAACAAAGAATGAGAAGAACATTGAGCTTTCCATCCGCAAAATCCTGCTCATGCAGGCGCACAGCTTTTTCCTCAGCGGCCTGCCGATGCTTTTTTACGGCGACGAACTCGGCTACACCAACGACTATTCGTACCTGACCGACCCCGGCAAAAGCTACGACAACCGCTGGATGCACCGCCCGGTGATGGACTGGAAACGCAACAAACGGGCCGACAAGCCAAAGCCTGCCCAACGTGGCCGACCGCAAAAACCTGACGTGGCTCACGCCGCACAACCCGAACGTGTCCGGCTACGTGCGGCAGGCAGACGGGCGGCGGCTGTATTGCGTGTTCAACTTCGGCGGCTTCCCGGCTCCACTTACGTGGTACGCCTTCCGCGAACACGGCTTCGCCCCCACGCTGCTCCACGACTACTGGCACCAAACCGAACACGCCGTTGGCAAAGACAACGAACACCTGCTGATTGAACCGTACGGATTCTGTCTGTTGGAAGCGGTTTGAATGGCTGAATGGTTGAATAGTTGATTGTTACAGGCCTATAGAATGCGGCATTGGCGTTTTGGGCAAAGGCCTCCCCCAACCCCCTCCCAAGGAGGGGGCTTTATTAGCTCCCTCCTTGGGAGGACACCAAACGGGAGTTTGGGGGGCCGGCCTGTGCGGAGGGCCGGGGTGGGGCTGCCCATTCATCATTCATCATTCATCACTCATAACTCATCACTCTGTGTATCTTCTTTTCCCTGGTCGTCACCAATTGTTGACTAATTTTCAGTTCAATTACCTGTACCGCATCATACAGGCCGGACTGACACATGAACCGGACGTGAACGGCAATTTTTTCAATGAAATGACAGAGCCGATAGAAGCTGTTGTCTTTGCCGTTACGTCTGCCAACCACAGCCATACGCGGCGAAACCCGCTGCCGTTTCACTTGCGCGTAATTCAGATTGAGGATTTTTCGGATGATTTGCCAGTGCCGTCGTATGTGTTCGGCATTGACGAAGTGGGGACGCTGGACAATTTCGCCGCCTATACACTCAAACGCATCCGTCACGAAAGCGAAGGACTGTTTGATCTCACGCCGCAAAACACAATTGTCGTCTGTTCCACGCCGGTGATGCAGATGTACGAGAAATTGGGTTTCCGCATCTTGCCCGCCGAGCTGACGGACAGAGAAAAACAGACATTCGCCGCCGATTTGCCGTGGGACTTGGTGGAACGCATCGCCGGAACGCCGGCAAACTGGCTCTCAGACCACTACCTGTTGGAACGGATGCATCCCGCGTCCGTGGAGGTATGGAAAAAATACCGGCTGGCGGAGAAAGTGCGGATGCTTTTTCGCGACAAGATCATCGGCGACGACGGCGACCTGACCACCACCCGCGACTACAACAGCTACGTGCGGCAAATGGACGAAATCGCCTTGCTCAAGTTCCGGGAAACGGCCGCCCACATCCGTCCCGGTCGCATCGGCGACATCGGCTGTGCGGTGGGTTCGTGGATGAAACTGGCCTGTCAGGAGCCGCTGCTGCAGGAGTCGGATTTCTACGGCATCGAAGTGGCCCGCCGTCTGTTCGACGTATGCCAGCAGCGCAAACACAACGGCGAGTTTTCCAATCCGTTTGTCTTTTTTGCACAGAAAAACGCCGTCACGGGCTTGGTGTTTGAAAGGAATTCGATGCACACTATCCACACCTCGTCACTGACGCACGAAATAGAATCGTACGGCAGCCGGGCCGATTTGCTGGCGTTCATCCGCAACCGCTACGAAGAACTGGCACTGGGCGGCATCTGGATTAACCGCGACGTGGTTGGCCCCGACAATCCCGATGAAATCGTCTGTATGGAACTGAACACAACAGACGGACGTAACGACGACTGGGAGCAAGAGTTTACAGACCGACACGCGTTGTCGGCCTATTTGCAGGGCTTGTCCACCTACGCCCGTTTTATGCGTTTTGGGCAAAATTTCAGAAGAATAGAAAACGAAACATTTGCGTACGAATGGATTCAACACAACGGCCAAACATACGCCAGACTGTCATTGCGAAACGCCTGTGAATTCGCCCTGAAAAAAGACTATACGGACAATTGGAAAAGCGAAATGCACGAACGGTTCTGCTTCTGGACATACACGGACTGGATACGGGAAATGCAGGCCGTCGGTTTTCAGGTTTTGCCGCAATCAAATGCCTATACGAACGAATGGATTGTAAAAAATCGCTTGGAAGGAAAAGTGAATTTGTACACGTTGAAGAATAATGTTCTGGAACCAATACCTTTTCCGGTCACGCACATGCTGCTATTGGCGGAGAAGCGGGTTTTGTAAATCGTTTGAACCCACTATAACAACTGTCAAAATGGGCCTTGATTCAGTTGAATTAATAATAGAGTTTGAAAAGAGATTTCAAGTAGAAATCCCCGACATAGAGTGGGAGCAGGCCGCTACTGTGGGGCAAGTCGCCGAAAAAGTGAAGCAATACAAAACCCTCAAACCAATACGAAGGGATTTGTTTAGCGAGATTTACAATAAAACGCTTGCCACGCTTCATGACTTATACCCTGAAATTCCTCCAATCAGCCAGAAAACGCTATTGAAAGACGTTTTCCAACCGGAGAACTTAAATCATCAATGGAATGAATTCGAGAATAGACTTGGCCTTAAAATCCCGAGCCTTAACAAAGCCGATTTCGGCGCGAAATCATCAGAGATTGTGTTGTTCGGCATTGTATGGTCGCGGCTCAAACCGCCTTTTCTTGCATCGTCTATAGGCCGACTGGTTGACTGTATTTGCGGCTTGAATTATAAGCAATTTATCGACTTTGAAAACATCAGCAGCGATTACGAAATCATAGTTGCTGTTTGCGGAATCACACATGAGACATGCGGCGTATCTATAGAAGAAATTTACCCGAACAGCTCTTTTACAAACGACTTAGGCTTAGATTAATAACAACAACCACAAAGGATTATCTATGAAAGATGTGATTTAGGCAAAAAATGCCCGAAACGCATTCCCTGAGACTTAGAAAAACCGTTTTGAGCATTTTTTCACAAATCCAAGCATCATAGTAGTTACACAATCTCCACTTCCTGTACAGGCGGTTGCGCATCGGGTGATTTAGGCAGCGTCACAATCAGTACGCCGTTCTCTTGTCGGGCACTGATGTTTTCAGCGTCCACCTTCCCGTTCAATTGTAGAACCCGTTCAAACGACTTGATGGGATACTCCTGCAAGCGGAAATTCGGCTTGTAATTTTCGTCAACTTGGCGGGTGCCCGTCACGTACAACATATCGTCCACTACGGCTACTTTGATGTCTTCTTTGGAAAATCCCAGCGCATAGACGTACACTTCGTAATTTGTCTCGTTGTCTGTAACGTTGATCGGCACGTTGTATTTGGGGCGGCGATAGGCACGGCCCCAGTAGCCGCCGTAAGCGGGGCCGCAACCCATTGCGCCGCCCGCGTATTGTCTTCCGTACATAATCTGTTGTTTAAAGGTTAGTAATTGGATGAATCAGACTCCGGTTTCTGTTGTTTTTCAACGGAATCCTGTTTTTTGCCCCTTTCCCGGTTGTCATTTTGGTGCCAGTGGCGGTCTGCGTAGGCATGGCAATGTCCGTGTCGCTGCTGCCTCCAGTGGCGAGGCCCTACAAAAGCCGCCAAACTGCCGAAAGTCAGCGCAGCGGCGGCGAATGCGATGAGAAATCTTGAACTGCGTTTCATAGAATCTGACGTTTATTGAAAAAAGATTTGAAAGATACTGTTCTGAACCACTGATTGAAGTTGGTTTTTCTTATAATTGAGCTGTCTGAGGTTTATTCTGCGGATGGCAGTTCACCTGATACTTTTGCTTGAATGCTGCGTATTCCTCGTCGGTCATGTTGCGGATTTTGTCGGCAAAAGCGGGTGGGAAGCCGTACCCCCAGTCGCGACGAAACCGACCGCCGACAAAGAACCGGACGATTAATCCGATGAGCAAAAAGAACAAAAGGAACCGAATCAGAAAGAACGGA
This sequence comes from Cytophagales bacterium, assembly GCA_025455595.1. Classification (GTDB taxonomy): domain Bacteria; phylum Bacteroidota; class Bacteroidia; order Cytophagales; family 172606-1; genus Xanthocytophaga. The sequence goes on from JALOMD010000120.1 coordinate 5,771, forward strand.
GCGAAAAACAGAGCCGCTCCCACCAACACGCCGATGGCGATGGATTTAAAGACTTGTGTTGTCATTTTCTTAGTTGTTTTGATTGTTTGAGAAATCACTTACAACCAAGAAGACGGGGCAGCGGGGAAATTACTTTAAGTGATGGCGAAAAATTTTATCCGCCAGTAAAACGCGGACAAATCTGCTTTGAAGGGCTTTTGTTTAGCATCGTGCTATGGTTTTCTTCTACAGGCGTTTTAGGCAAAATTTGCCCAAAACGCCTGTGTTCTTGAGTAAACAAACAAAGATGTCAGCAGACCGTTTCGTGACAAATCATCCTGAATTCATAATTCTAAATTCTGAATTCCGATTTTTTTTCAGTCCCAGCGTTTGCGCCACTGTTCCTTGAACTGTTTCCGTTCCTCTTCGGTCATGTTGGCCCATTTGTCGCGCAGGTGCGGCGGCCCGCCGAACGGAAACCGGCCGCGCGGCCCGAAATGAAAGCCTCCGAACAGAATGCGGCACAGCACCAGCAGCCCCACCGACTGCCAGTAAGTGATGTGTTTCGTCTGTAGCAAATCAGGCAGGATGGCGTTCCACAGAAGCATGACAGCACCGCCGGCTAAAAAAAAGAGGGCGGGAAACAGCAGGAAAAAGAATTTCCGGCGACCTGCTCTATAGGGATGATTATACATGATCAAATGAGCAAATAAGTAAATGAGCAGATGAGTAAATGAAGTTGTACACAGATTCGTCGAAAACCGCTCAAAACGCCTTGTCTATATGTCTAAAGTGTATGAAATTCGGTGAAATGTACATTGAATTTCCACACAAGAACAACTGCTTCAACGTTAATAATTCAGTAGCTCGTAATAGATGGTTTCCAATTTTTTCCGCAAGTGCTTCACCGCATACCCCTTGCGTGAAATAACGGTTTTCAGGTTTTCGCCGGTTTTGTCGGCAATTTGCTGCAACGTCATGTCTTCCAGTTCGTTCCACACGAATACCTGCCGCTGGTTTTCGGGCAATTCTTCCAACGCCACGAACAGTTCACGCCAAAAGACTTCCCGAATATACTCGGTTTCGGGATTTCCTTCGTCGGCCAGCAGCATGTCCATCACGTCAAAATCGCTGTCTTCGTCTGTGCGGCCGCTTTCTTCCAGCAAATCGGGGGTTTTCTTGCGGTAGCGGTCAATGATTTTGTTGCGGGCCACTTGGAACAGCCAGCCGCTCATCTGTTCTATTTCGTCTATGTTCACCGCATTGCTCAACTGGTACCACACTTCTTGCAGGATGTCCTCCGCGTCCTCGTCCGACTTCACCCGGCCGCGTATGAAACCGAACAGCCGCTTGCCGTAGTCTTTTACGGTTTGGACTATTTTCTGTCGGGGTTTGTCGGGCATGGGTATGTGTACGGGGTCTTCCATTTGGATAGGAAGACGAACGGACGGGGAATTTACTTTATTCTGCCCATTGACGGATTAATTGCCGAGCGTTTTGGGCAAATTTTGCTTAAAACGCTGGCGCAAGCGTCCGCTTGTGCCTAAACTTTGACCAGCGTCCGCTGGTCGCAAGCGAAGCTTGCTGAAATCGTTGTCAACGTAAATGGAAAACAACAGGCGTTTTAGGCAAAAATCGCTCAAAACGCCTTTCATGTATCATGCCTCGGTGTGGTGTCGTTCTTTGCAAGCTTCGCTTGCGACCAGCGGACGCTGGTCAACAAAAAGGCATCACGCCGAGGCGTGACGCCAGTCGTTTGTGCGTTTTAAGCAAAAAACGCACAAAACGCCCGAAAACTAAAACATTGGTTTCCGTAATCCGAAATTTCTCTATTTTTGGCTACCAAGTTCCATCCTATTCTTTCTTCGTATGATTCAAAAGTTAGCTTTCCTCAGCCTCGTGCTTATGCAATCCATAGCCGTTTTGGCACAAGACGTAGCCAACTCCGTGTGGCACGTGCAGGCCAAGAATATTAATCCGAACAATTATTACGGCGTGACCGTCGCCAACGGCATGATCGGCATTGTGTCGGCGGCGGAACCGCTGAAGGTGAAAGACGTGGTGCTCAACGGCGCGTTTGACACCTACGGCCGCGGCCGCGTGTCGAACATTATGAAAACGTTCGACTTCGCCAACATGGACCTCGACGTGGACGGGTGGCGGCTTGACAAGAATAGTATCCAGAACTACACCCAAACCCTCGACATGCAGGCCGCCGCCCTGACGACGGCCTTTGAACACGCTGACAAAATCTCCGTGAAGCAAACCGTGATGGCCTTGCGCCATTTGCCGCACACGGCCTTGCTCGAAGTGGAAATCACCGCCAAAAAAGACGTGGCCGTGACACCGCACAGCGTGTTGTCGGCACCGGACATGCTGCGCGACGTGAAGAACTTCTACCACCTCATTGACCGCCCGCATTCGCTGATTCCGCTGATGACTTCGGTAGCGAAAAGTCCGACGGGCAAGCACACGGTGGCGGCTTCGAACAGCTTTATTTTTGAGGAGGAACGCGGCAAGGAACCCGCCCTGATTCACGAGGAATGGGATTACGGCTTGCACCGCCTCAAGTTTACGATCAATCTGAAAGCCGGACAAACGTACCGCTTTGCCGTGGTAGGCTCCACGACTTCCACCGAACACGTGGCCGATCCGCACAACGAAGCCGAACGGCTCACGATTTTTGCCGCACTGGAACGCACCGCCCGCCTGAAAAAACGCCACACCGAAGCCTGGAACAAACTTTGGCAAAGCGACATCGTGATTGAAGGCGATGCCAATGTGCAGCGCGACGTGCATTTTGCGCTGTATCACCTGTATTCGTTTGCCCGCGAAGGCACCGCTTACAGCCTGTCGCCGATGGGCTTGTCGGGCTTGGGTTACAACGGACACGTGTTCTGGGACACCGAACTGTGGATGTATCCGCCGCTGTTGCTGCTGCACCCGGAAATTGCGAAATCGCTGTTGGAATACCGATTTCAGCGGTTGGAAGCGGCCAAAAACAATGCGTTCAGCCACGGCTACGACGGAGCGATGTTTCCATGGGAATCGGATGACGAGGGGCAGGAAGCCACACCCGTGTGGGCCTTGACCGGGCCGTTTCAGCACCACATCACCGGCGACGTGGGCTGGGCGTTTTGGAAATATTACCAGGTGACCAAAGACAAAACGTGGCTGCGAGAACGCGGCTACCCGATGCTAAAGGAAGTGGCCGATTTCTGGGCGAGCCGTGCCGAGCGGGGCAACGACGGCAAGTACCACATTATCAACGTAGTGTGCGCCGACGAATACGCCGAAAACGTGGACGACAACGCCTTCACAAACGCGATGGCGAAAGAGGTGCTGGGCTACGCCGCCGATGCGGCCAAAGAACTGGGCATCGCCGCCAACCCCAAATGGGCGGAGGTCGCCGCCGGACTGGTGATTTTGAAGATGGACAACGGCGTGACCCGCGAAC
>JALOMD010000121.1 GCA_025455595.1 Cytophagales bacterium
CTGGCCCTCTCGGCCTTGCAGGAGCAAAGCCAGGTGGGGCTGGTGTGCTTCACCGACCAAAAGGAGAAATACGTGAAGCCCGAAAAAGGCATGCAGCAAGGCTATTTGCTCATTTCCACGCTGTTCAAGCTGGAGCCACGTTCGGGTAAAACCAACCTGCGCAGCGGCATGGGCTTCGTACTCAACCTGTTGCGCCGCCGCAGCGTCATTGTACTCATTTCCGATTTCATTGACCGGGACTACGAACCCACGCTAAAAGCATTAGCCAAGAAACATGACTTGGTGGTAATCCACCTGCTTGACACCCGCGAAATCAACTTGCCCAAGCTGGGCATCATTCCGGTGCTGGACGACGAATCGGGGCGGCTGGTGTGGCGCAACACGTCGTCCGGTCATTTTCGGCGGCGGGTGCAGGCGGCCTTCCGGCAAAAGCAGCAGGAACTCGAACGGCTGTGCCGACAAAACGAAGCCAACTACTTAGCCGTCCGCACCGACGAGGATTTCGTACCCGCCTTGGTGCGGCTGTTCCGAGTACGCAACCAGTAAAAATAGGTCAGAGGTGAGAAGTCAGAGGTCAGAAACTCAATCAAGGCGTTTTGGGCAAAATTTGCCTAAAACGCCTGTACGAATAAAGGCTGTAAACGACAACGATTATTGGGTGTGATTGAACAGAAGCGAAGCTGCCTATTCCCAAAGCTTTTCGGCTTAAGAACCCCCTCCTTCGGAGGGGGCAGGGGGAGGCTTTTGCTTTTCTTTTTATGTCAATCCGTTGCCGCCCAAACCTTGAAACCACACGGAGCCTTCCTGTCCGACAGCGTGAAAATCGGGTTACCGGTGCAGTACACCCTAAGCCTGCGCCATCCGCCTGATATCCAAGTGGTTTTCCCTGACTCCGGCTACCGGTTCGGGCCGTTCGAGTGGGTGGGCAAGCGGTATTTTCCCACCCGCACCGACGCACGCGGCAGCATGGACAGCGTGGTTTACACCTTCACCACGTTCAACATCGACTCGGTGCAGCGGCTGCGGCTACCCGTGTTCATCGCCCGCCAACGCGACTGCACCGCCGTTTATACCGACACCGACTCGCTGCTGGTGCGGCAACTCATCAGCCGGTCGCCGAAGTTCATGGTGCCGCGTACCAATATCGACTACGTGCCTGTTTTGCAAACGCTCGACTACCAGTTGATTTTGCTCATAGCAGGGGTTTCGGTGCTGTTTGTGCTGTTGCTTTACGCATTGTTCGGGCGGCGCATCAAGCGGCAGTACCGGCTCTACCGGCTGTGGCGCGGCCACCGGAGTTTCGTGAGCAACTACGAGAAACTGCGTCGCCGGGTGCGAACGCAGAAGGAACCTGTCGCCGTTGAAAACACGGTGATTCTTTGGAAACGTTACATGGAAGGGCTGCACGAGAAGCCGTACACATCATACACCACCAAGGAAATCACGGAGGTGATTGACCAGCCCAATCTCGCCGACTCGCTGCAAACCGCCGACCGGGCTATCTACGGCAACACCATGCCCGACGAAATCTACGGGGCTTTGCGCAACCTGCAGGCCATTGCCGAACACTTTTACAAACGTCGCCGCACGGAAGTAAGAAGTGGTTAGTAGCGAGTGGTTAGTCGTAAGTGGTAAGTCGTAGGTGACGAGTGAAAGATGAGCTTTTACGCCCCGAAGGGGTAGCATATGCCAGTGCCGGGCATAGCCCGGCGGAAAGGTGCAATCTCCAATCGCCGTACAGGCGTTTTGGGCAAAAAACTGTCCGAACCTTGATTCGTAGGATTGAAGGATTAACATGATTTGTCTCTGCAATCAAGGTAATCCTATAATCCTACGAATCAAGGTTCGGACAAAAAAAGCCCTCCCGACATGTCGGGAGGGTTGGGGTGAGGCTTTTTTTACCGGAACTTCGGACAACGCACGCCCTTGACCAGTATGTAATTGAAGTGGAAGCCGGTGACCAAGTACCAGTCTTTCTCGTTCGGACTGCCGCGTTTTTCGCTGCCGCGTTTTTCGGCTGCTTCGTAGCCGTTTACGGTGCGGTAGAGGCTGCCGTCGGCGGCCCGTTTCGTGATTACGCTGTAGCCGATGTCGTTGAGTACACGATTCAAATCCCGGAAACTACCGTTGGCAGAGTTGATTTCAGTAGTTCGGTTTGCCATGGCACGTGCCAACGGGCTTGGCAAAGTAGAGGGATCGGCATAGTTGCCGCTCACATCGTCCAGATAGTCGGTGAACAGGTAGCGGTAGCCGATTTCAAACGAAATATCCCAACGCGGGCTGGCTTTGTAACGGAAGCCGACACCAAACGGTACATTCACCTGAATCAACGAGTACGAAACGCCTTCGGTGCGTAGCGGCTGCAAGGCCACCCAAGTGCCCGGCCCGCCGAAATCTGCTGGAGCCTGTGATCTCGGATTGAAATAAAACCCACCTACACCGACAAACAAATACGGTACAAAATCGGGGCGGCGCAGGTAGCTTTGGCGGTTTTCCACCAAGTCGAAAATGCCGGTTACAGAGGCTTCATAGATGCTGGTGCGAAACGAAGCGTTGCGCAGGTAGCGAAAACGCGCATCGTCGTCCGTCGGGTCTTGCGACCTGTAATCGTCGCCGCGCAGACGGCCGTAGTTGGCCATGCCCCGGATGCTGAACCGGGGCGTGAGCCGCCGCGTGATGCTGACACCGAGGTTGTAACGGGTGAACTCAAGGTCGGTGCTGGTGAAAGACTGCGTCGGCGTGATGTCGCCGAAGTAGTTCATGGCGTTCACGCTGAAGCCGATGCTGGTGTATCGTTTGCCGCGTGTGAAACGCTGCGCCGATGCTTCGCCTGCCGCCAAGCCGCCCAGCAAAAAACAGAGTAGTAAAATTCTTTTGAGCATATTACGTCGAAAAAGTGGATTCGTATCGAATTTGGACAAATCGGCGACCAAAAGCTGTTTCGGTCGTTTTTTCACTGCGCAATTTATAAATATAATCTCCGAGTTTTTCAAACAAAACCTCAATTTCTTACATCGTAACCCCAATTCAATTTATCACGCAGCGTATAAAGAAAGTTTTCGCCGCCGGTTTTCACCAGCCGGGCCTTGAACTCTTCCTTGCGCACAGCCAGTTGCACCGTCGAATCGACGGCCCGTGAGCGGGAATCCAAGGAGACGAGGTAATAGCGGCTGCGGCCTTCGATTTCGAACGAAATCACGCTGTTGTCCGACACCACCAAGGGCCGCACGTTGAGGTTGTGCGGGCTGACGGGTGTGATAATCAGGTTGCTCGAATGCGGCAACACCACCGGCCCGCCGCAACTGAGCGAGTAACCCGTGGAGCCGGTGGGTGTGGACACAATGAGGCCGTCGGCCCAGTAAGAATTGAGGTATTCGCCGTCAATGTAGGTGTGAACGGTAATCATCGAAGACGTGTCGCGGCGGGTGATGGTGAACTCGTTCAGCCCGAACGGCAGCCCCTCGAACAAGTCGCGGTCTGATTCCAGCCGTACCAGCGTGCGGTCGTCGAACGTGTAGCGGCCGGCCAGCAGGTGTTCCAACGCCTTGCCCACTTTTTCGGGCGAAGTGGTTGCCAAAAAACCCAGCCGACCCGTGTTGATGCCCAGAATCGGGATTTGGCGGGCACCCACGTGCGTCACGGTTTCGAGCAGCGTGCCATCGCCGCCGATGCTGAAAAAGAAATCGGCATCGAAAATCTGGCTGCGACTGCCGTAAACCGCCGTGCTGTGGGGACGCACATTGGATTTCTCCAAAAACACCCCAAACGGCTCCGACAACTGCACTTCAACACCCAAGTTGCGCAGTTCGTCGAAAAGCTCTTGGATGTACGGCGTGGCCTGCTCCTTGAAGTTCCTTCCGTGGATGGCTATTTTCATCGTGGCCTCCCCCATCCCCCTCCCAAGGAGGGGGCTTTTGGTGTTAAGAAAATAGTGCGTTTTGGGTAAAAATCGGTCAAAACAAAGCCCCCTCCTTGGGAGGGGGTTGGGGGAGGCCGCTAAATACTCAAATACTTGAGCAGCATGTCCAGCCGCTCTTTGTCTTCGTCGTGGCCGTTGTCGGGTTGGTAGCGGGCAATCACCTTGTACGCAAACCGCTCGAAGGTGGCGACAATCCGCGTGATGTCCATGCGGTTTATCTTGATGGTGAGTTGTATCTTGGACTTGTCGTAGGGATAGCTGCTCACGTAGCTGCTCAAAATCTTGGCATCGTTCGACTCCACCAACCGGCTGATTTCCGTCAGCGAGTAGTCGCGTTCGTCCATGAGCAGCACCAGCGTGCTGCCGGGCGTGGCATCCTGCGAATGGGCGAAAAAGGCCAGTGTTTCGTCCACCACCACCGTGCCCACGTAGGCGCGGTCGGTGTCCACCACGGCTATCACTTGCAAGTGGGCATCTTTGGCGGTGCGCAACACATCAAGGTACGGCTCGTGGCGAAACACGTACACGTCTTGGGCGTTGAGTTTGGTTTCGGAGAGCAAGGCGGCGGGCCGGTCAATCAATGCCGACTGGCTGACCAAGCCGAGGTACTCGCCGTCGTCCACCACCGGCAACTGGAACAGGTGCAGTTCCTGCATCCAGTCAAGTGCCAGCGTTGCCGTTTCGGTCGGCTTCAGTGGCGGAATCATACGGTTGAGAAACTCTTCGGCTATCATAGTTTTAGGTACGGTGTAGCCCCCTCCCGGCCTCCCCGAGGGGGGAGGAGAAAAAGCGTTTTGGGCAATTTTTACTTAAAACGCCCTCTGCGTCCCACAGTCTTTTCTCCCTCCCCTTGGGGAGGGCTGGGGTGGGGCTTTTTTATGTGTCTTCAAAAACCTTGCCGTATCGCGTGGCCGCCTACTTATCCCAAAACACAAAGACTAAGTGCGTTGGCAAGTCAATGTAATTACATGATTGTCAATGAATTTCCAATTCCAAATCAACTTTGTCGAGTCTTCAACTTCCGCATTCCGACTTTCAAATTGGTGCTGGGTCAATGCAACACTTTTTCCACAGTTTCGGTTGCCGCCAGCCATGCCCGCAGCATTTGGTTGAACACCACGGGCTGCTCCATCATGGGCGCATGGCAGCATTTGTCAATGAAACGCAACTCCGAATTCGGGATGAGCCGACTGAACTCGTGCGCCACGTACGGCGGCGTTATTGTGTCGTTCAGGCCCCAAATCAGCAGGGTGGGCACTTGCAAAGTCTTGATTTCCTCGGCCATGTTGTGGCGTTGCGCCGACTTGGCGATGGCCACGATATTCATACACTTGGATATGCTGCTGGTAATCTCAAACACCTCGTCCACGAGTTCTTTGGTGGCTGTTTCGGGGCGGTAAAACGTGTACTCGACCCGTTCTTTGATGTAGTCGTAGCTGCCGCGCTTGGGAAACGAGCCGCCCATCGAGTTCTCGAACAACCCCGAACTGCCCGTCAGCACCAGCCGCTTCACGTTTTGCGGATTGTTGAGGGTATAAACCATGCCTACGTGGCCGCCCAGCGAATTGCCCAGCAAGGTCAGGTTGTGCAAATCCTTGTGCGCGATGAACCCTTCGATAAACTCCGAAAGCCCGTCCACGCTGGCCTCTTTGTACGGCATTTCGTAAATGGGCATCAGCGGAATGACCACCCGGTAGTCAGAAGAAAAGCCGTTGATGACACCTTCCCAGTTGCTCAAGGCACCGAACAAGCCGTGCAGCAACAACAGCACTTCTCCCTCGCCTTCGTCAATGTATTGGTATTTGTCGGACTGTTTGATGGTGAAGTTCATAAGCAATTATGCGTTGAGGGCCGGACTCTGGCTGCCGGATGCTCGATATTGGATTCTCGCGATGCTGGATGCTGGTGGCGGAGTGCCGACTGCGGGCTTGGCGTTTTGGGTAAAAATTGCCCAAAACGGCAGTCACCAAAGTTTAGAGACACTTGAAGCCGATACACGCAGGATTTTTCTAAAATCAAGAACCCGGCATCCAACAATCAGAACCCAACGGCAAGCATCCGGCATCCAGAACCTGACGACTACTTTCCGGTGTACAGGTGCAAAATAACGTAAATCGCGCAGATGTCAAGTTTTGCGGGCGAAGTTTAGCCAATTATTTGCCATTTGCAAGCCACATTCGGTAAGGGCCGCCTCCGGGTGAAATTGTATTCCCCTGACGGGCAAGGTTTTGTGCCGGAAGGCCATCAACTCGCCGTTTTCGGTTTGGGCCAGCGGCTGTAGGCAGTCAGGCAGGCGGGTGAGCACCAGCGAATGGTAGCGAACCACTTCCACGCTGGGCGGCACATTCGCAAACAGGGCCTCGTCGGGCTGGCACCAAATGCGCGACACCTTACCGTGCATGGGCCGCGCCGCCCGGCCCAAGGCGGCCCCGAAATATTCGCCCAAGGCTTGGTGGCCGAGGCAAATCCCCAGTATGGGCAAGCGGCCTGCGTAGTGACCGATCACCTCCATCAAGTTGCCCGCCTGCCGTGGCACGCCCGGCCCCGGCGACAACACCACGCCCGCGTAGTCGTGCCGCCGGATTTCGGCCAGCGGCACGTTGTTGCGCAGCACGCGGCACTCGGCACCCCCTTGGGCCAAGTAGTCGGCAAGGATGTGCGTAAACGAGTCGAAGTTGTCGAGCAGGAGAAACAATTTGAAGTACGAATTACGAATTACGATTTACGAAGTACGAATTTAGGTCAGAGGTCAGAGTTAAGAGGTCAGAAGGCGTTTTGGGCGAAAATCGGTAAATCCCGCAACCGGCGGCAACGGCTAAAACGCTTGTCTTGCTATACAAACTGCCGCGATGGGAAGTTCCGCCTGTTGCCGGTTTTTAGAACTGTAGAATTTATTCGTTTTGTAGCTTAACGGTGTAATGATTTATTTGTTGGCTATGGGCAAGCAGAACAAAACTACGCGGCAGGGGACTTCACTACATGGCGGTTTGGGCGGTGCATGAGGCGTTTTGGGCGTTTTTTCGCTAAAAAGTACAACCGGAAAGGGGTAATGTTTACATTATGTGTGTCAATCTTACAAATAATATAGATTTAAGATTGCGGTAACAAACGATTCCAGGCCGCAAGCTACCTTTGCGTCAGGTAAGTTTTCTTCATATACTTTTGTTTGGTTAGGGGAATGGGTTGTTCGGCTCGAACAACCTATTTTTTTTTGCCCGCGTTGCAGAATTTGCAAGGATATTTATCGGAAGCCAAGTTTTCATCCGACCCGTCGTGTAGGGACGAATCCGTATGTTCGCCCCTACAGGAATAACGTTGCATACCACGCCAAGGCGCGAAACAGACCTATGGAATCTATACGTTCTGACCTCTGACCTCTGACCTCTGACCTGAAATATACGGTTCGTAATCCATTGTCTCCCAACAATTCTCAATGTCAGGCAAGGCCATGATGGTGTCCAAGATGGCATCCTGCCGCTTGCCGATGGCAAGGGCCTCGGCGTAAGGCGTGGCGGTGAACGAAATCAACGTGTACAGCGGCACCCAACGGTCGGGGTGTTGGTGGAACAAGTGCGCGTCAATCTTTTTGCGCAACAGAAACTTCGGGTCGGCCACTTTGTCGCGCATCTCCACGAAATTTTGCAGGGCCAGTTCGGCAATGGCATCGGCGTTGGGCTTGCGGGCTTGTTCGTAAGCCCGTAGGATTGCCTGCCAGTCGCCTTCGGGGTGCTGGCCGATGATGCCGTCCAGCACCGTGCAATCCTCGAAGCCGCAGTTCATGCCCTGCCCGAAAAACGGCACAATGGCGTGGGCCGCGTCGCCGATGAGAGCTGCTTTGTCCTGATACGTCCACGGGTAGCAACGCACCGTGAGCAAGGCCGAAGTCGGGTTTCTGAAATACTCATCCGCCAGATTGGGCATCAGCGGCAGAATGTCCGGGAACGTTTTGGCAAAAAAATCGGTCAATTGCGCCGGGGTCTGGATTTCGTCGAACGACGGGCTGCCCGACCACGGGAAAAACAGCGTGCAAGTGAAGGTTTTGTCCGGGTTGGGCAAGGCGATGAGCATGAAATGCCCGCGCGGCCAGATGTGCAAGGCGTTCGGCTCAATGGCCCAGTCGCCGCCGGGCGTGGCCGGGATGGTCAGTTCCTTGTAGCCGTGGTCAATGTAGTCCTGCGAGTAATCGAAACGGGGCCGCTTCATCATGGCCAGCCGCACCGACGAAAACGCCCCGTCGGAACCGAAAAGCAAGTCAGGCCCCCCGGCCTCCCCCAATCCCCTCCGAAGGAGGGGGCTTTTTTCTCCCTCCCCTTGGGGAGGGCTGGGGTGGGGCCTCTCCTCCCCCTTGGGAGGAGGCTGGATGGGGGCTTCTATCTCCAACACATTGGTTTGCAAGTCAATGGCCGTGCATTTGTGTTCAAACAGAAACTGCACGCCGTGCCGCGCCGCTTCGGTAATCAGCGTTTGGTTGAGCAGGCTGCGCGACACCGAATAGATGCACTGGCCTTCGTCGCCGTAGGGTTGGAAGGCGAGCTTGCCGTGCGGGTCGTGAATCATGCGTCCGTGCATCGGAATGGCGAACTGCTTCACGGCTTCTTCCACGCCCACCAAGCGCATGGCTTGCCAGCCGCGTTCACTCATGGCGAGGTTGATACTGCGGCCGTCGTGCCAGCTTTTCACGCGCAAATCGGGGCGTTTTTCAATTACTTGCACGCGGTTGCCGCGCCGGGCCAAGAGCGTCGCCAACAACGAGCCGACAAGCCCCGCGCCGAGAATGGTGATGTTTTTCAAGGATGTATGGCTATTGATGGCTGATGGTTTAATGGTTTATTGTTGGTTGATGGTGTTTTGAGCAAAAATTGCAAAATCCCGCAACAGGCGGGAACGCCTAAAACGCTTTGGGACTCACTTGAACCGTCATTGCGAGGCGTGCAGCGAAGCGGAACGCCGTGGCAATCTCACAGGCACAGGCTCGACCAACACGCTTCCCCAAGGCTCGGATTAGGCTTGGCCGCGTCTGTGCCTGATGCCTTTGCCGAGCCTGTGATTGTGAGATTGCTTCGCCTCCGTTTCACTTCGGCTCGCAATGACGGTTTGCTCTTGTAGCGTTTTGGGCAAAAATTGCCCGAAACACCGTTCCAATTTTTCATTTTTCATTCTCCATTTTTCATTGCCTCCGACACGATTTCCACGCACCGGTACACATCCTCGAAGCTATTGTACAACGGCACCGGCGACAGCCGAATCACGTCCGGTTCGCGCCAGTCGCCGATGACACCGGCGGCGGTGATTCTGTCGAAAAGCCGCTTGCCGTTTTCGCGCACCAGCATGGACAACTGGCAGCCGCGTTCGTCGGGATTGG
>JALOMD010000753.1 GCA_025455595.1 Cytophagales bacterium
GGTGGGATTGAACTCCGCGTCCTTGACGTGGAATGCCTTGATGCGCGAGTGGTAAAAATCTATGAATTGCAGGTAATCCAACTGCTGCAAAATGAAGTGGCTGGGGTCGTAGTTGATGTTGGCGCGGACGTGGTTGTTCACATGCTGCAAAAACATCTCGAACGTGATGCCGTCGTGCAGGTCTTCGCCGGGGTGCAGTTCGTAGCACACGTCCACACCAGCCTCGTCGAAGGCCTTCAGAATCGGCAGCCAGCGGGCGGCCAGTTCCTTGAAGCCCGTCTCCACCAGTCCGGCGGGCCGTTGCGGCCACGGGTACATGAACGGCCACAGCAACGCCCCCGAAAACGTCACGTGCGATTTGAGTCCGAGGTTTTGGCTGGCTTTGGCGGCCCATTTTAGTTGCTGCGCGGCCCAAGCCTGCTGCTCCTTGGGTTTCCCGGCCAAGTCGGCCGGGCCGAAGCCGTCGAACATGGCGGCGTAGGCCGGGTGTACGGCCACCAACTGCCCTTGCAAGTGCGTTGACAACTCGGTGATTTCCAGGCCGATGTCTTTCAATTTGCCTTTCAGTTCGTCGCAGTAGGTTTTCGACTCGGCGGCTTGCTTGAGGTCAATGCACCGGCCGTCCCACGACGGGATTTGGATGCCAACGTAACCCAAGTCGGCCATGTAGCGGGCGATGCTGTCCAGCGAGTTGAACGGCGGCTGGTCGCCCATGAACTGTGCGAGGAAAATAGCGGGGCCTTTGATTGTTTTCATAAAATGAGTGATGAGTTGTTAGTCGTAAGTGGTAAGTTGGCAGTGACGAAGAATTGTTGAACGGCTTATTGTCAAATGGTTATGAGAAAGGCGTTTTGGGCGATTTTTGTCCAAAACGCGAAACACAGACAGCGAACCCGCCGCTGTTCGGAATTTGCAATCCGCTGTTCGGGATTTGCAATCCCGAACCTGACTGTTTCGGATTTGCAATCCGAGGCAGGGCGTTTTGGGCGTTTTTTACCTAAAACGCCGTGCTTGTTCAGAAGCCGAAAAAGCGTCTTGTTGACACGAAAGCTCGGTTCCGCAAATTGCAAAAAAGTTGGGTTTTGCCAGCAAATTGTTAGAAAAAATCGGGAAGGGAAGGCCACTGCAAATAAAAATGTTGCGGATTGATTTACCCGATTCGGCTAAAGCCGAATCTACACAAAAACAAAAAACCGGGCTTGCGGCCCGGTTTGTCCATAGTTGTAGTTCAGCGGTTTTTCTGGTCGGCGGCGGTTGTGCCTGCCGACTTCTATAGCGGTTGAAATCCTGGGAGTGTACTCAGTTCATTCAAGTATGCAGGCACAGCCACAGCGCAATCACACCGATGGTGCCTAATTTAGTCGAAAAGATTTGCTTGCGATAACGAACTTGTATTGGTTGGTAAACAAAACCGGCCCGTTTGTAACTTCGCCGCTAAAATTATTCGTACAGTTTACTAACGGCAAAACCCGTGCCAAGCGTATGTGCGAACTGAAAAAAAGAGTAGGCAGTGGCGGTAGCAGTCGGCAGTCAATACAGCGTTTTGGGCGATTTTTGCCTAAAACGCAACTGGCGCAAGCGTCCGCTTGCGCCGAAGGCTTGACCAGCGTCCGCTGGTCGCGAGCGAAGCTCGCAAAAGACGGCACCACGCCGAGACGTGAAACTTGAAAGGCGTTTTGAGCGATTTTTGCCCAAAACGTTTTCACATATTCAGTTTTATTGACAACAGTTTTGGCAAACCTGTCGGTTTGCGACCAGCGGACGCTGGTCAAGCCTTCGGCACAAGCGGACGCTTGCGCCAGTTTCAACCAAAGCGTTTTGGGCAAATTTTGCCTAAAACGCCTGTTATGCTTGCCGACTGCCCACTGCCGCTGCCTACTCTTTCCGCATAATTTCCTATCTTTCCAGCCAAACACACCACATACCACTCACCTACGCATCCTTATGATTCGGTTTGCCCGTTTATACTTACCCCTCGCCGCCTGCCTCGGATTTTTGTTCCTTTTTTGCCCCAACCTGCGCGGACAAAGCGTTTACGTACCGCTGAACCCGGACTATTACCACCTCATTGACCGCTACGAAATCAAGTCGGGGCGGTTTGCGGCGGGGATGCACACGCACGTGCGGCCACTGCTGCGGCAGGCGGTGGTGCAACTGGCCGACAGCGTGGCCGTGAACCACAATTACCTTTCGGCCCGCGACCGGTTCAACCTGACTTACTTGCGCAACGACAGTTGGGAGTGGGCGGGCGACAGTGCCGACAACGAAAGCCGCAAGCCGATTCTGAAGTATTTCTATCGCAAAAAGTCCGACCTGTTCGCTTACCAAGACGACGACTTCGACTTGCACGTGAACCCGGTACTTCACTGGGGGCTGGGCACCGAAAGCGGCACCCGATCCGGCAGTTACTACACCAACACGCGGGGTTTGGAGGTGCGCGGCATGATTGGCAAAAAGGTCGGCTTCTACACGTTCCTGACCGACAACCAGATTACGTTCCCGACCTATGTGCAGCAGTACATGGATCAGTACTACGCCGTGCCGCAGGAGGGTTATTGGAAACTGTGGCGGTCGGGGGCCAACGGCGGCCGCGACTTTCTTTCGGCGCGGGGCTACGTCACCTTCAAGGTGGCCAAGCCGATTATGGTGCAGTTCGGGCAGGACAAGAATTTCATCGGGGCGGGCCACCGGTCGTTGATTTTGTCCGACTTTCCGGGTTCGTATCCGTTCCTGCGCATCAACACCCGCGTGTGGAAGCTCAACTACACGAACATCTACGCCCAAATGCTCGGCGACACCCCGCCTGGTGCTCGCGACTACCTGCGGCAGAAAAAATATTTCGCCTTCCACCATCTGAGCGTCAACCTGACCAAAAACTTAAACATCGGCGTGTTCGAGTCCATCATGTTCGGGCGGCCCGACCCGCGCCGCCGCTTCCGGTACGACTTCCACTACTACAACCCGATTATCTTCTACCGCTACGTGGAGCAGCAGCAAGGCAGTGCCGACAACGCCAACCTCGGCATGGATTTCAAGTGGAATTTCCTGCG
>JALOMD010000122.1 GCA_025455595.1 Cytophagales bacterium
ATCGTTTGTCTATGCGTTTATTCATTTGCTCATCGCGGTCTCGCGCACAAGCGTGGCCACCCGGTCGGGGCCGGTCGAGATGAGGGTAATGGGCAGGCCGGTCGCTTCTTCGATGAACGCCACGTAGCTGGCGAGTGGCGCGGGGATGTCGTCGAACGAATGGACACGCGACAAACTGGTACGCCAGCCGGAAAAGGTTTTGTACACCGGCTCCACCTTCACGTCACACAAATCGTAGGGCAACTGATCGGTTTCGGTACCGTCGGGCAAGCGATAGTGGGTGCAAACCTTGATTTCGTCGAAGTCGTTCAGCACGTCGGCTTTCATCATCAACAGTTGGGTCACGCCGTTGAGCATCACCGCGTATCGCAAAGCAGGCAAGTCAAGCCAGCCGCAACGGCGGGGCCGTCCGGTGGTGGAACCATACTCGTTGCCCACCCGTCGCAAACGGTCGCCTATCTCCTCTTTCAGTTCGGTCGGAAACGGGCCCGAACCCACCCGCGTGCAGTATGCCTTGAAAATGCCGTACACCTCGCCAATGTGGCGCGGAGCCACGCCCAGCCCGGTGCAGGCACCGGAAGTCATGGTAGTGGAACTGGTCACGAACGGATACGAGCCAAAGTCCACGTCCAGCAGCGAACCTTGCGCACCTTCGGCCAATATGGTTTCTTTGTTCTGAAGCGAAGCGTTTATAAGATACTCGCTTTCAACGAGTTGGTAAGATTTCAAATAATCCACCGCATCGAAGAAATCTTTCTCCAACGCCACCAAGTCGAAATAAATGAAGTTGTGCTGCTTGAGAATCACCAAGTGTCGGTCAACCAAGCGGCGGTATTTGTCGCGGAAGTTGGCCGACAGCACATCACCCACGCGCAGTCCTTGCCGCGCGATTTTGTCCGAATACGTCGGCCCGATGCCTTTCAGCGTCGAGCCGATTTTGTTTTCACCTTTGGCTTGTTCGTAAGCCGCATCCAGCAGGCGGTGCGTAGGCATGATGAGTTGTGCTCGCTTGGAAATGTACAAGTTCTTGTGCAAGTCCACGCCAAACTTGTCAATCACCGACTCGGCCTCTTTCCGGAACACAATCGGATCCAGCACCACGCCGTTGCCGATGATGTTCTTGGTGTGCGGCCTGAAAACACCGGAAGGAATCTGGTGCAATACATGCTTGAGGCCGTCAAACTCCAGCGTATGACCGGCATTCGGCCCGCCTTGGAAACGCGCCACCACTTGGTAACGCGGTGCCAGAAAATCAACTATTTTCCCTTTCCCCTCGTCACCCCATTGCAATCCTAACAAAACGTCTATCATTGTTTATTTTCGGTTGTGATTGGCTTTCCAACTCCGCCGGAATTCGCGGTTCGCGTTTTGGGCAAAAATTGCCCAAAACGCAACAGGCTTTTGATTTTCAACAATTTCTTTTTTTCTTTCAAAGACCAAAACCGAACGCCTGCCTGCTCAGGCCGGCGTACTGGCAGCAGCAGTTTCGGCGTGCTTGTATTCGCAGTTTTCCTTGGCGCAACTGCCGTAGAAAATCAGCGAGTGGTGCAGCACGTTGAATTTGAGCAAGTCGCCCACCATGTTCTGAATATTCTGCACACGCGGATCGCAAAACTCCACCACCCGGTGGCAGTCGGTGCAAATCAGGTGATCGTGCTGGCGATATCCGTACGACTTCTCGTACTGCGACATGTTCTTGCCAAACTGGTGTTTGGTCACCAAATCGCAGTCAACCAACAGGTCAAGGGTGTTGTAAACGGTGGCCCGACTCACGCGGTAGTTTTTGTTTTTCATGGAAATATACAATTCCTCCACGTCAAAATGGTCGGTTCGCGAGTATATCTCCTCCAGAATAGCAAAGCGTTCGGGGGTTTTGCGCAGTTCCTTTTTTTCGAGATAAGCCGTGAATATCTTCTTTACTTCGGCAAAATGGGTCTGGTTCAGCGGCATGATTGAAAACGATAAAATCAGTCAGATGAAACAAAGGCTCTTGCACAGCGGCAGGCCTTAATGACTAACAAAATAACCGAAAAATTAATTTTACGCAAAGGAAACAATATCTGTTCGATAAGCAAAGGAGAACCGTCGTTTTGGACGGACACAAAAAAACCCGTCGCAGGTCGGCGACGGGTTTTTGCAACCATTTAGTACCGGGAGCGTGTATTTTGAAGGTAAAAACAGGAAAAACAAAAGAAGCCAAAAACCGTCTCTATTCGCTTTAAATACACTTTTTATTTCTTTTGCTTTCCTTTGGTTTCTGTCCCTTCCGCATTTTTCGTTCCCCGGAACAAACCTTTTTCCTATCTTTGGATAACAAAGGAAAGCAAAGGAAAACAAGTACCAATGAGCGTCAAACTCAGACAAAAAAGCGACCACGGACGGACGGGACAGTCTTTACCTTGATGTGTAAGACGAATTGAAAAAGAAGGCCGTGG
Organism: Cytophagales bacterium; assembly: GCA_025455595.1. Taxonomy (GTDB): domain Bacteria; phylum Bacteroidota; class Bacteroidia; order Cytophagales; family 172606-1; genus Xanthocytophaga. Next base: position 2,436 of record JALOMD010000122.1, read on the forward strand.
GCGCATTGTCCGAAATCGAATTGGAAAATCATTGACCTGTTTAATATGACAAAGACTGAAAAACAGACAATGGAGGCCATTTACAGGATGTACATGGACTTGCCTTTGGAAATCAGAATGGAACTGAAAAAACGAATTGACGAGGCACTGGAAAGCAAAGGCACAGTTTCCGAGCCGCGCAAAGTCATTGACTTTGACCAACTCGAATTTGCAGAGGGCTGGGATGACACTGGTAAAACATACAGCCGGGACGAACTCTACGAGGATGACCGGGTATGAAGCTGTTTGTTGACACCAACATTTGGGTGTATCGCAGCAACCCGACAAGTGCGTTCAGGCTCGCCGCCCGGCAAAAGTTGGTGGACTTGATGACGTACGGCCACCAGCTTCACATCAGCACGCAGACGCTACGGAATACGCCAAAGCCTGTACGGCTGTGGGCATTGGCCATTCGGTCATTGCCAAAAACATGCGGTTGATGCGCAACAACCTGAAGGTGCTTTCGGAAACGCCGGATGTGATTGCCGAACTGGAAAGATTGATTTCCACTGTCACACCGCCTGTAATGGGCAAGGCCGTCTATGACTGCAACATCGTCGCCACCATGCTGCACTACGGCATTGACACCATCCTGACGCACAATGTGAAGGACTTCACACCTCGGTATGACGGGATGATCACTGTAATGCCTTTGATTTAAAAACGGAAACAACAGAAAAAGAGAACTCTAATAGAATTACTATAGGCTGAAAATGAGGAGGTTACACGATTTTCACAGAAGAAACCCCTGCAATAACGGGCGTTATGGGCAATCCCGACTTGTCGGGATGCCTGTTGTAAATACTTGATTATCAGCCTACAGAAACTCTAATCTGTGAAACTTGCCGATTGGCAAGCTTGCGACTGCGAATTTTGCGGCGAGTATTATCTGACTGCAAGCGGCTTGCTCCAACTGCCATGCCACGCATGAGGTGGTGACGCAGACCGAGTTCTTGCGCAGTTGGAAGAAGTTGGCCGCGCGATGAGACGGTAATCCTTTGCGGCACCGTCCGTTCGAAGGGGGCATACGAAGCCATGATCGTGTATGCGACACGCCAGCAATGAAAAAGGCTACCCAATCAATCGGGTAGCCTTTTTGTTTTGGCCGAGAAAGTCGCAATCCCTGTGTTTTTTGTCCCTATTTTGTACCCTGACGTTTTCAAATCAGGTACAAAATAGGAACAATCATTAGATTGCAACATTCATTCAGTACCGGGGACGGGAATCGAACCCGTACGGGATTTTACTCCCACAGGATTTTAAGTCCTGCGTGTCTACCAGTTCCACCACCCCGGCTTGACTGGCCTAAAAGCAAAAAGTCCCGAAACGAGTTCAGGACTTTCACTTTCAGTGAGCGGGAAACGGGATTCGAACCCGCGACCTCGACCTTGGCAAGGTCGCGCTCTACCAACTGAGCTATTCCCGCTTGATTTGGACTGCAAATGTACGGCAACATGAAAAACGGCGCAACAGTTTTTTTATTTTTTTTGTCGTAGCCACTGAATCCGGCTGAAAACGGGTAATTCAAAACACATTTTTGCCTTTGTTGCTGCGTTTTAGGCAAAAAACGCCCAAAACACAGCAAATCGGTTTTCGGCAATCCGGAGCTTACAGATACCGCAACCAGCCTGCGGCACTTTTCAGGCTTGCGTAAGCTTTGCACAGTGGGTAGAGAACGGCCAGAATGCAGAAGCACGTCAGATAAACCCTTGGCAAGCGGTAGCCGAAATCGCGGGGAAGGCCGAGGTAGCCGCCCGCAAAATCAATCTGGAACCATCTGAAGCCCGCTGAAAAAGCAGTGAGCCAAGCCAGCAGTTGCACGGCTCCGAGCATGGCTCCGAAAAAAAACAGCGGCGACTGCCCGAACACCAGCATCACTTTGCGGAAATCGTATTTGCGGCCCATGAATGTCTTGTAAGCCTCATCGTTGAGGAGCAAACGGTCGCGGAAAACACCGGCGGCAATCCAGCCGAGCATCCCCAAAACAACGGACACCAACACCCACCAAACCGGCCACGTGCGGGCGGGCCAAATGGCCGGGTGCAGCGTTTGGTACAACAAGAACACACTCAGTGTCAGCACCGCCAAGCTCCACTGCTCGGCTCGTGAGCGGCGGGTGCGCAGGTAATACATGCCCATGCCCGCCGCCGCCAGCAACCCGAACACGCCTACCTGTGCCAACAGTCGCGTGACGACGACCATGCTTGTGACAGGCTGGCGGAAGCGTGCCGTGTCGTGGAACCACAGCAATACACAGCCCAACGTGAGCAACATCAGGCACGCGCCGCGCAGCATGTCGGCCACGCCGATACGTCGCATAGCGGCTTCGGTGGTTGGCGGCTTGGTGGTCGTCAGGTCGTTCATGCGGGTTTTTGGTGCCAAATGCTCTATTCGGTTTGTCTTCAGCCTGTCTTGGGGCACTACATAAAGATTTGCTTCAAGTTTTCAGTTTACCGGAATCAAACAACAAGATGAACTTGCATAAAACTTGGTCGTTTTGAGCAAAAAATGCCCAAAACGACCTGTGAAACGTAAATTTTGAACGACCTCCCACCCATCTCGTTTCATCCGGCATCGGGTGTCCAAAACCGAGCTTCATGCGTTACCGACCTCGCTTGCCAAGTTCAACGACTTCCAAGTTACTGATTTTCTTTTGATTCACCTCAAAGCGCAGCAACGTCCTCACCGTGTGAAAACCCTCCTGCCCTGCCGCACCGGGATTCATGTGCAGGAAATGGGGCTTCAGTGCGGGGTCGGGCATGACGCGCAGGATGTGCGAATGCCCGCAGATGAACAAGTCGGGCGGGTTGTCGCGGAGTTGCTTGCGCACGGCAGGATTGTACTTGGGCGGGTAACCGCCGATGTGCGTCATCCAAACGTCCAATTCTTCGCACATAAATCGCTGGTTTTCAAGGTGTTGTTTCCGCACATCAGGGCCGTCAATATTCCCGAAAACCGCCCGAAACGGCTTGAAAGCGGCCAGCCGGGTGGCTACCTCAAGCTCGCCAATGTCGCCCGCGTGCCATATTTCGTCGCATTGGGCGAAATGCTCGAAAATGCGTTCGTCCAAGAAACTGTGGGTGTCTGACAGCAATCCGATTTTCATGCGCGATACGTAAGTTAAGTGGTAAGTCGTGAGTGGTAAGTGGTGAGTTGTTAGTGAAAAGCGGAACGTGCCGGTCGTTGCAATCTTGCGTTTTGGGCAAAATTTGCCCAAAACGCTAAAACGAGCATGGAATCAAATCATAGAAACGGCGGAATCCGGCTTCCGGCAAAACAATTCAGGTTCAATAACGATTATTTCATCATTCGTTCGTCGATTGAAACGCAGCCTGCCGCGAAATCGGCATTTACAAAAGCCAGTCACCAACAACCAACTCTTATGAACTTTTCCGTGAGATGTGCGAATAGATTTTTCCAAGGTTTGTTTTTGCTGTTTTTTGCCCAAAACGCCGCCACCCAAAACCTACGCGTAGCCGATGCTTTTCCGAACCTGACACTTTTGTTTGACCGGCCCGTTGAATTCACGCACGCGGGCGATTTTTCAGACCGGGTGTTTGTGGTGGAGCAGCCGGGCGTGATCCGCGTGTTTCCGAATAACCCGAACGTGACCGACGCACAAGTTGTCACTTTTCTCGACATTCGTCCGCAAATCGTGCTGGGCAATGAAACAGGGCTTCTCGGCTTGGCTTTTGATCCGGCTTTTCCAACCAATCGGCATTTCTACGTGTATTACACCCGCAACCAGAACGGGCAATTGCAATCGGTGGTTTCACGGTTCACGGCTTCGGCGGGAAACCCGAATCAAGCCGACCCTGCCAGCGAGTTGGTGTTGTTGACTTTCGACCAACCGTTTGCCAACCACAACGGCGGCAAAATCACCTTCGGGCCGGACGGATTCCTGTACATAGCCTCCGGCGACGGCGGCAGCGGCGGCGACCCGCTCAATGCCGGGCAAGACCTGAACACGCTGCTGGGCAAAATCCTGCGCATTGACGTGCGGCAAGCCACGGCGGCCATTCCGTACGCCATTCCGCCCGGCAACCCGTTCATAAATCGGCCCAACACCCGGCCCGAGATATTCGCCTACGGGCTGCGCAATCCGTGGAAAATCAGCATTGATCGGCTTACGGGACAAATCTGGGCGGGAGACGTGGGCCAAAACCTGCGCGAAGAAATTGACCTGATTGTGCGCGGCGGCAACTACGGCTGGCGTTTCCGCGAAGGCCGCGTTTGCTACAACCCGGCCACCGACTGCCCCACCGAAGGGCTGATCGACCCGGTTTGGGACTACACGCACGCATCGGGCGACGGCCGCTCGGTGACGGGCGGCATTGTGTATCGCGGCGAGTTGCTGCCGTCGCTGTACGGCAAGTACGTCTATGGCGATTTTGCCAGCGGCAACATCTGGGCCATCACCTACGATACTACCAGTCGCACGACCACCAACGAGTTCCTGCTGCGCTTTCCGGGAAACATCTCGGCCTTCGGCGAGGCCCAGAACGGCGAAATGTACATCTGCAACTACATCACCGGCCGCGTCCAAGTGCTGCGCGACCCGCTGGTGACCGCCGCCGAGCCGAACGCACCGGTTTCCATTCGCATTTTTCCGAATCCCGCCAACGACCGGCTTTCGGTGGAAGTGAAAGGCTCCCAAACCGGCCCGGTTGCCGTGCGTTTGTACGACGTGCAAGGTCGTTTGGTGCATAGCGTCCGGCAAGAACGATTGTCCAACAACGGACAACCGTTTACACTTGACACCGGCGACCTGCCGCCGGGCCTGTACGTCTATCGCCTCGAAGCCGG
>JALOMD010000123.1 GCA_025455595.1 Cytophagales bacterium
TGAAACCAAAACCAAGGCTTGGCAAAACGCCAGAAACGGGAAGAAAGCCAAGACCAACTGACAGTTCACGAACAAGGATGCCCGGATTAAACTCAAAAAGCTACACCCGTCAATTTAGAGGCTGTTTGAGTTAATTTTCCGGCCTGCGAAGGCGGCTTTTCGGCTGCTGCCCCGACGAGTCGGGGCAGGCGGTTGGCTTGACACGCGCCTCGCTCGAAAATCCACTCTTCTCGGCTTCGGAAAATTAACTCAAACAGCCTCTTAAACTTTTTAGGTAATAGGAAGTGGCGAATATCTGCATCTCCTTCGATGATTTTGACCTGCTGCAAATACCGAACGTTAAAGCAGTGAAAGAGAATATATTCCGAAAAATCATCTGCGTTTTGGTCAAAAAAAAGTAAATCCCCTTGTTTGGTCACGACTTTGTGAGTTAGATTTGTTCCACATTTTTATGCTGTGCTTTAATAGTCACTTTTTCATCCACAACAATCAAAACCAATCAATCATGAGGAAAACCTTACTTCTTTCCTTCGTCTTGGTGTTGGCAGTTACAGTAGGCGTGCATACCGTCGCCTATGCCCAAGACGTTGCCACCGTCTCTGGCCGTGTCACGTCCAGCGATGACAACACGCCGCTGCCGGGCGTGAGCGTAGTGGTCAAGGGTACCGCCACCGGCACCACCACCGGTTCGGACGGGCGTTATTCTATCCAAGTTCCGGCAAACGCCACACTGGTGTTCAGTTTCATCGGCCACACCACCGAGGAGGTGGCTGTGAACGGACGTAGCACTGTCAATATGACTTTGGTTCAGGATGTAAAATCATTGAGCGAAGTGATAGTGGTGGGCTATGGCGGCGAAATGAGTAAAAGTTCATTCACGGGTGCCGCTTCCAAAGTCAAGGGAGATGCCATACAGAACATGCCTGTGCAGAGTATAGACAGGGGGTTGCAGGCACGTGCATCTGGTGTTTTCGTACAATCCGCCAATGGACAGCCGGGCGGCATAGTTCAGATTCGAATCCGGGGTACTGGCTCTATCTCTGCGGGCAACGAACCGCTTTACGTTGTGGATGGGGTGCAAATCAACAATGCGGCCGGAAACACGGCTTTCACCAGCACCAACCCCCTCAATTTTCTCAACCCCAACGACATTGAATCAATTGAAATCCTAAAAGATGCGGCGGCGGCGGCAATTTATGGCTCGCAAGCCTCTAATGGTGTGGTCTTGATTACCACCAAAAGGGGAAAAGCTGGCAAGACTCAATTAACTTTCAACGTTTACGGCGGCGTAGTGCAACCTATCCGTTTGTTGGATGTGCTCAACACGCAGGAGTGGATACAGGTAAGAACGGAGGCATTGCGTAACCAAGACCCCAGACTGACGCTTGAACAGGCTCGTGCCAGCGTTTTGGGCAGTATTCGGCTGAACCGCGACTTCACACAACGGCAGATTGATTCATTGCCCACCTATGATTGGCAGCGTGCGGCTTTTCGCCAAGGAAGAACAAGCAACTACGAGTTTTCGCTGACGGGAGGCAATGACAAGACTACATTTTACTGGTCTGGCTCTTATAACACATCAGATGCGAACGTAATCGCCATTGATTTCAAACGGGGGACTTCCACCTTCAAGTTGAGCCACAAGGTGAACGAAAAACTCACCATCGAACCTTCGGTCATATTGTCCACTACAATCCAGCGTGGTCCTTTTGGCGGCCCTACAGGCGGTTCTTTTCTCGGCTCGGCTGCATTTTCCGCGCCGCTCATGTTGCCTATGAACCCCATCTACAATCCAGATGGATCGTTTTTCGGTACTCCGGCTACCGGAGGCACTGCTGGTATTTTGAACCAAAACGTAATTCAGGTAAGCGAACAGAACAAGATTCGCAACCGCTTGAATCAGATGGTGGGCAATCTGAGTTTCAATTACCGCATCACAAACGCTTTGTCGTTCAAGTGGGTTGTAGGGTTGGACTACCGGAACAGTTTGGGAAACAACTTCCAAGACCCGCGCACAGCAGACGCATTCAATGTGCGAGGCAGGGTGTCAACCGAGCGTACTGAAAACATCAACTTCAATTCCAATGCGGTGCTCAACTACAACAAAACGTTCGGAAAGCACACCGTTGGCGGACTGTTGGGGGCGGAGTATCGTCGTGACTATTACGAGGAGGTGTTCTCTGTGGGCGAAGGTGTGGCAACCCCTGCCTTGCAAACGCCAGCTACTACGGCCAATCCCATTACCGTTACCGGCTTTGAAACAGAATTTCGCCGTGCTGGTGCGTTTGCACAAGCCAAATACGAATACGATGGAAGATACATTGTAAGTGCCTTGGCCCGTTATGACGGATCCTCACGTTTTGGGAGCAACAACTTCTACGGAGTCTTTCCTTCGGTTTCCGGTGCATGGGTGATTTCTGAAGAGTCTTTCTTGAAAGGTTCAGGAGCCGCCCGGGTTGTCAATTTCTTGAAGCTGCGTGCCAGCTATGGCACCACCGGAAACGACCAAATAGGCAACTTTGATTCTCGTGGGCTTTTCGGAACCACAGGCATCGCCTATAACGGTGTCCCGGGCTTGTCTACCAGCAATTTGGCGAATCCCAATTTACGCTGGGAGAAAAGCACCACCACCGATTTCGGATTAGATGTGGGTTTGTTCAGCGACCGAATCACGCTGACCGCCGACTGGTTCAACCGCCTGAGCACCGACCTGTTGCTGACGCAAGCCGTACCCAACACCGCAGGCTACGACGAGATTTCCCGCAACACAGGTCAAATGTACAACCGAGGATGGGAATTCGAACTCAATACGGTCAACGTCAAGGCAGGGGATTTTTCATGGGCGACCAACTTCAACTTCACTTACATTGATAACAAGGTTACGAGACTTTATGACGGCATCAGACCCATTGGCCGCGACAGTTTGGTGATACTGCCCGGTAACACAGGTGTGATCGTCGGTTACCCCATTGGGTCCATCTTCACATCTCAATATGCCGGTGTGAACCCCGCCACCGGACGACCGATGTGGTACGATGCCAGCAATAATCCCACTTACCTGCCGCTCAATCCGACAGATTTCAGAGTGGTGGGCGACGGTTTCGCAGAAATCTACGGCGGATTGAATAATGCTTTCCAATACAAAGGCTTGGAGTTGAGCGTGTTGTTTCAATACGAGTTCGGGCGGAAAGCAGTAAACGGCCAAAGCCAGTTCATGTCTGAAAACGGGGGGCGTTTGTTCAACTCTTTCCGCATGTTCTACGATAGGCGCTGGCAGAACCCCGGTGATATTACGGACGTGCCCCGCCCCATCAACGGAAACGCTGAAACCCGTGGAGGGGGTGCTACTGGCGGTTCGCGTTTTGTGGAAGACGCGTCATTCATTCGTTTGAAGCAGGTTAATTTTTCTTACAAACTCCCCCAGTCTTGGGTGCAGTTCGTCAAACTGCGGGACGTGAAAATCTACGCCCAAGCTTTGAACCTGATTACGTGGACACGCTGGAGCGGATTTGACGCTGAGTTTATCAACTTGGGATCCGGCAACAATGGTGCTGTGCCACTGTCTCGTGTTTACACAGTCGGGGTTCAATTAGGCTTATGATTTTTTATCACTGATTTCAATCCAAGGAAACTATATGAAAAAATATATAAAATCTTTGTTTCTGGCCATGGGGCTTTTGGGCTTCGTCGCTTGCAACAGCATATTGGAAGTGGATCCCCGGCAGTCTATAGATTCGGCTGTTGCACTTGAAGACGAAAACGGAATCCAAGCCTCCGTCATAGGTTTGTACAACACGCTCCAAAGTACACGCATGTACGGACGCGACTTGGTCGCCATACCGGAGGCGTTGGCAGACAACGGACGCGCCACCAACAAATCGGGCCGGCTGAATCCCGAGTACCTGAACCAGCCCAACGCCCATTTCTTAAACTGGCGTCTGGCTTACATCGCCATTAACCAGGCAAACTTGATTTTGGAAGCTACCCAGCGGGTTCAATTGCCGGAAGCCACTCGCAACAGTATAGAAGGGCAGGTTCAGTTCTTGCGTGCGCTGTTCTACTTCGACCTGATGCGCTGCTATGCCTACATACCGGGTGCCTCCGTGCAGCAGCAAGACCGGGGCGGCGTACCCTTGGTTACTGCGGGTGTCATCGACTTCGAACAAATCACATTGCCTGCTCGTGCGCCGGTGGACGAAGTGTACACTTTCATCTACCGTGATTTGGACGAAGCCATCACCAAACTGGGAGCCACACCCAATAGCCGTGCCCCGGCCTTTGCCACCCGTGCCGCAGCACAAGCCTTGTACTCACGGGTAGCCCTGTACAGGCGCGAATGGCCATTGGCAATTCGTCTGGCCACCGAAGCCATCACCAACAGTGCCGCACGCGTCGTTTCTGACACTGCTGCTTATGTAGCTGGCTGGCGCAGGTCTGTCCATCCGGAGTCTGTTTTCGAACTTCCTTACCTTATCCAAGAAAACATCGGTGTCAACGAGTCTTTACAGACCACTTACACCACTTTGCGTGAATTGGGAAACAGGAACGTCACCGCAGGTTTCGGAGACTTAGTCCCTACGCCCGCCTTGCTTGCCGACTTGCGTTCGGAAAACGACACATTGGTCAGAGTTTCCACCGGCCGTAGGGATTCAGTTGTAATTCGAGACGTAAGACAACGCCTGTACGAATTGGGAACAACCGGACGCGGAACCGCTGAAATTGAGTGTACAAAGTTTCTCGGTAAAAACGGTCAGCCTAATTTGGACAACATTCCGTTGATTCGTATTTCTGAAGCCTACCTGAACCGAGCGGAGGCCAACTTTCATGCCGGGAACCGTGCAGAAGCACTACGGGATTTGAACACCATCCGTACACGTTGCGGCTTGGCTGCCCGTACAGACGAAAGACTGCCCGGGAATGCGCTTTTGACTGAGATTCTCAAGCAGAGGCGTTTGGAATTCGCTTTTGAGGGACATCGCTTTTTTGACCTGAAACGCCAAGGATTGGATTTGGCCAAGGCAAGCCCGGCGACAAACATTCCCTTCACCGATTTTCGGATATTGGCACCCATCCCCCCCCGGGAAATACAGGCCAATCCAAATCTGCGTCAAAACTTTGGTTACTAAACCTCAAGAAACATTATGAAAAATATATTGTATTCCGCTTTGGTCATGCTCGTTGTGTTTGGAACCACTTCCTGCTTTGAAGACATTGACCGAACCTTCGATGAAGTGACGTTGGTAGAGTTCAACGATCCTGTAACCCGGTCGCCAGCCGTGGGTGTCAATTATCCGATTCTCAGCGTAACCCGTACTTCCGGTGTGCAAAGAATCAGAATCAACTTGGTGGGTCGGCAACTCCAATCCCCGGAAGATTTGCGAATCAGTATTGACACTGCTGTGTCCCGACTGCTCGGCACGCGTACCATTCGGGCTGTGGAAGGCACCCACTTCAACCTGAATGGCGGAACGGTCACCATGCGGGCTGATACAAGCTTTGCCGAATACCAGTTGAACATTCTCAATACAACCCCCAGACGCGATACTTCAGCGATTTTGGTACTTCGGTTGGATGGCAACGAAAGAATCAGGCCCAGTGAGAACTACCGTCGTTTGGGTTTCAGAATCGAATTAAGGTGAAATACCTGCGGAGAGGTACCACAGCTCTCATCCATCAAAGCAGAACCGCCCGGCCTCATCAGGCCGGGCGGTTCTGTTTTGGCAACCGCCTGAATTTCGTCCGGTAGCGTTTTGGGCAAAAATCGTCAAATCCTGCAATGGACGGGAACGCCCAAAAAACAAGTAGTCAAAGCATGATCATCCATTTAAGCTGCTTTCGCTTGGCTTTATGGTTTTACCAACATTTCATGTAACTTAACCGCTCCTTTACTTACACAGATTACAACGAAATGAACGACTTTCAACTACAGGAACAACCCAAGGTCTATGACGTGTGCATCGTCGGCTCCGGGGCGGGGGGCGGCATGGCCGCCTACATGCTTGCCAAAGCCGGGGCCAAGGTGCTGCTGCTCGAAGCGGGCGGCTATTACGACCCCGCCGACCCCAAGTACATCACCCAACTGAAGTGGCCTTGGGAGTCGCCGCGCCGGGGCGCAGGCACTACGTTCCGGCCGTTCGGCGACTACGACGCGGCCTGGGGCGGCTGGCAGATTGACGGCGAGCCGTACACCGCCGCGCCGGGCACCGAATTCCATTGGTTCCGATCACGGATGCTCGGCGGCCGCACCAACCACTGGGGGCGTATTTCGCTGCGTTTCGGGCCGGACGATTTCCGGCGCGGCTCGCTCACCGGCATCGGTGACGACTGGCCTATCACCTACGACGACATCAAGCCCTACTACGATGCCGTGGATCGGCTCATCGGCGTGTTCGGCAGCACGGAAAACTTTCCAAACGAACCCGACGGCATCTTCCTGCCGCCACCCAAGCCCCGCCTGCACGAGTTGATGATCAAGAAAGCGGGCAAAAGCATCGGTGTGCCGGTCATTCCGTCGCGGCTCTCGATTCTGACCAAACCCATCAACGACGAACGCGGTGCTTGCTTCTACTGCCACCAGTGCAACCGAGGCTGCCAAGCCTACGCCGACTTCTCCTCGTCGTCGGTTTTGGTGAAACCGGCCCTGAAAACCGGCAACCTGACACTCATCAACAACGCAATGGTGCGCGAGGTGCTGACCGACACCAAGACCGGCCTTGCCACGGGCGTTTCGTACGTGAACACGCTGAACTTGCAAGAGTACAGCGTGCGGGCCAAAACCGTGGTGCTGGCCCCCAGTGCGTGCGAGTCGGCGCGGCTGCTGCTCAACTCCAAGTCGTCTCGGTTTCCGCGCGGGCTGGCCAACGACAGCGGTGTAGTGGGCAAGTACCTGAACGACTCCACCGGGGCCAGCCGGTCTGCATTTGTGCCGAGTCTGATGGACCGCAAACGCTACAACGAAGACGGCGTGGGCGGCATGCACGTTTATACGCCCTGGTGGCTCGACAACAAAAAACTTGATTTCCCGCGTGGCTACCACATCGAATACGGCGGCGGCATGGGCATTCCGTCTTACGGGTTCCTGTGGGGCTTGGAACGGCTCAACGGCACTGTGCCGGGCCGAGACGGAAAGTCCAAACCGGCGGGCGGCTACGGGGCTTCGCTCAAGGACGACTACCGGCGGTTCTACGGGGCGTTCATCGGCATGGCCGGTCGGGGAGAGCCGATTCCGCTTGAGAGCAACTACTGCGAAATTGATCCCGAAAAAGTGGA
>JALOMD010000124.1 GCA_025455595.1 Cytophagales bacterium
AGCGCGTCGTGGAACGACGTGCTTTGGTAGTGCAGCATCACGTCGTCAGCACCGGGTACGCCCATGATGTAGGTGCAGCCCGCCGTTCCAGCCAGCGTCAGCAGCGTGTCCATGTCGTCTTGGTCGGCTTCGGCGTGGTTGGTGTAGCAAATGTCAATGCCCATCGGCATGCCCAGCAGTTTGCCGCAAAAATGGTCTTCCAGTCCGGCGCGGATGATTTGCTTGCCATCATACAAATATTCCGGGCCGATGAAACCGACCACTGTGTTCACCAACAGTGGTGCAAACGCCCTTGCCACCGCGTAAGCCCGCGCCTCGCACGTCTGCTGATCTACGCCGTGGTGCGCATTGGCCGAAAGGCTGCTGCCTTGTCCGGTCTCAAAATACATCACCCGAAAGGCTGCTGCCTTGTCCGGTCTCAAAATACATCACATTTTGCCCTACCGTCCCGCGCTGCAGCGACAGAGCCGCCTCGCGTCCTTCTTTCAGCAGAGCCAGATTGATTCCGAACGACGCATTCGTCTGCTCCGTCCCTCCCACCGACTGAAACACCAAATCCACTGGTGCCCCCCGTTCAATGGCTTGGATGGTAGTGGTGACGTGACTCAACACACAGGATTGCGTCGGGATGTCGAAACGCGTGCGGATGGAGTCCACCATTTCCAACAGCCGGATGACCGTCGGCACGTTGTCCGTCGCCGGGTTGATGCCAATCACCGCGTCGCCGCTGCCGTATAGCAGGCCGTCCACGATGCTCGCGGCGATGCCCCGGTAGTCGTCCGTCGGGTGGTTGGGTTGCAGGCGCGTGGACAACCGGCCTTTCAGCCCGATGGTGTTTCGGAACTTTGTAACCACCTCGCACTTGGCCGCTACCGTTACCAAATCCTGCACCCGCATGATTTTGGAAACCGCCGCCGCCATTTCGGGCGTAAGTCCGGGAGCCAGAGATGTGAGGCTTTCCGTTATGCATGAATGTGACAACAAATAGTCCCGAAAACCGCCCACCGTCAAGTGGCTGATGGGAGCAAACGCCGCTGCGTTGTGCGAATCTATGATCAGGCGCGTCACTTCGTCGGTTTCGTACGGAACGACGGCTTCGGTCAGGAAAGTTTTCAGCGGAACTTCGGCCAAGGCCATCTGGGCGGCCACGCGTTCTTCGGCGGTTTCGGCGGCCACCCCTGCCAGCACATCGCCCGAACGCAGCGGCGTGGCTTTCGCCAGCAGCGTCTTCAAATCCTTGAACCGGTAGGCAAAGTGGTGGATGGTTTGTCGGTACATGATTTAATTTAGAATTGTGAATTCAGAATTATGAATTGGGAAGGCGTTTTGGGCAATTTTTGCCCAAAACGCACCTGACCAAGTCGTCTCGTCAGCATTGGGTTGCGCCCAACAAACTACGCAATTGTGCCCAAAAGGACAAGTCGCCGTTGCACGCGAACTTGCTTGAACCAGACCTGTGCCAACACGGCCGTTTACCCTCCGCAACTCACTGCCACCTTGTTGCAACTGACACCGAAAACCTTAAAGTTCACCTTGGGGGGCATTTGCGGGTCGGATGTTTTGCATTACTTTGCGTAAGTGTCATTGCAACAATTATTTTTCAGCCCTTCAGTGTTCGGCAACAATCCCTTGACTTTTTAACCCAATTTTTTCGTTTACTATGGAATGCCCTAAGTGTAAGTCCATTGACCGCATGAAAGACGGCTTCGTTGGCGGCCGCCAGCGTTACCAATGCAAATGTTGCGGCTACCGGTACACGGTGAAACAGAAGTCCACGGCCAAGCCCATTGAGATGAAATTGCAGGCTGTACGCATGTACGAGGAAGGCTTGGGCATGCGTGCCATTGCCCGCGTGTTGCAAGTAAACCACGTCAGCGTGCAGAACTGGATCAAGCGGCTGGCCCCGGTTGCTCCGGCGCAACTGAAGAGGGCTTAATCGAACGTTTATCGTTCAATGTTTACCGTTTAACGTTCTTTCAACGCAAAATGCGTCTAAAACCGAACGGATGGCTGGGGCCGCAACGCCGAACGATAAACGTTGAACGAATTCATGAATCCCAAACGCGTTTGGCAACTCGGCGGCGTGCTGCTGCTGGGCGTGGGCATTTGTTTGCTCCTTGATTTGGTACTGAGCCTCAAGTACCGCTACTACACCATTCATTGGCATTGGCAGAAATTTGCGGCCGGGCTGCTGCTGGCTTCGTTGGTGACGGCGGGCGTGTGGGCCTCGAACCGCTGGCTGAACCGCCGCTTGCCGTGGGAACAATCGGTGCGAGGGCGGTTTTTGGTGCAGTTCGTGGTACAGTCGGCGATGGTTTTGGCGGTAATCGTCGGGCTGCGCAACGGACTGCTGCGTCCGGTGTTTCATCCCCAATCGGCGTTCGTCCGGCTCGGCGACGAACTGCTCATCGGCACTGTGGCGGCAGTGGCCATGCTGTTGGTCACGGCCACCGACTTGGCGGTTTTCCTGCTCAACAAATGGCGGGTTTCGCTGGCGCAACTGGAGCGTTTCAAGAAAGAAAACATCGAATTTCACTTGGAAATGCTCAAAACGCAAGTCAATCCGCATTTTTTGTTCAATTCGCTCAACACCCTCTCTTCCCTGATCTACACCGACCAGGACACGGCCGCCGAGTTTGTGCGGCAGTTGGCCACCGTCTATCGCTACGTGTTGGAAAACCGCACCAAGGAAACCGTTTTGCTGCGCGAGGAACTGACTTTCCTGCAAGCCTACGCCTACCTGATGGACTTGCGTTTCGGACATAACTTGCGTATTTCCATCGAACTGCCCGATGCTGCCCAGCGGCTGCAAATCGCGCCGCTTACCTTGCAGATGCTGATTGAAAACGCGGTGAAGCACAACATCGTCTCGCACAAAAAACCGCTCGACTTGCGCATTTTTCAGGAAAACAACTTTCTTGTGGTGCAAAACACGCTGCAGCCCAAGGCCGTCAAGGAGTTTTCGTCGCAAATCGGGCTGGACAACATCCGCAGCCGCTACCGTTTCCTCACCGAAAGCGAAGTGGAAGTCCAAAACGACGGCCGCACGTTCACGGTGCGCATTCCGCTGTTGGAAGATACGGCTTTGTCCTCCGCAAAAGCCGAAGAAACACTGCTTCCCATCGGCGCAAAGTGACATTTGGATGGCAGATATAGCATACTTCGCAAGTATGCCCTACATTTACGCTGTCCTCTTTTCACTGTTCACTCCGCAATGAAAACCCTCATCATTGAAGACGAGCCGCTGGCCCAGCAGGAACTGAAGCGGCTGCTGCACCGCTGCCAACCGCAGGCCGAAGTGCTCGACTGCCTCGACTCGGTGGAAGACAGCGTGGCTTGGCTGCAAGCCAACGCCAAGCCCGACCTGATTTTCATGGATATCCGCCTGTCCGACGGCTCCAGTTTCGAGATTTTCGACCAAGTGACGGTCGCCGCGCCGGTCATTTTCACCACGGCTTACAACGAATACGCCTTGCAGGCGTTCAAGGCAAACGGCATCGAATACTTGCTCAAGCCCGTGGAAGAGAAGGCGTTGCGGTCGGCGTTGCAAAAGCTGGAAAGCCTGAAAAGTCATTTTTTGCCCGAAACGCCGACGCTGGATGTCGCGCAAATCAGGCAATTGCTACAGGCAGGCCAGCCGAACTACAAAAACCGGTTCGCCATTACGCTGGGCGACAAAATCAGGCATGTGTCCACGGCGCAAATCGCGTATTTTTTCGCCGAAGACAACACGGTGTTCCTTATCACCGCCGACCGCCGCAAATATGTCATCAACTATACGCTGGACGAACTCGAAACCCTGCTCGACCCGCAGGATTTTTACCGCGTGAGCCGCAAATACATGGCGCACATCCAGTCTATCGTGGAAGTGAACCGATATTTCAACAGCCGCCTGAAAGTGACCCTCGCCCCTTGCGACGACAACGAAATCCTCGTGAGCCGTGCCCGCGTGCCGGGCTTTCTGGTGTGGATGGGAGAATGAACTTGAGGTACGAAGTACGATTTACGAAGTACGAATTCAATTTAGAATTATGAATTCAGAATTCAGAGGGGCGTTTTGGGCATTTTTTGCTCAAAACGCCTTTTGTCACGCAGGTCATCCCGCCCTGCGGGAAGACCGGAATCACAGGCTTGCCAAAGACAACAGGCTCGGATAGTGTGGCCAGATGCCTGCCCCGACTTGTCGGGGGCGGGGGTGTAGATACACCCGGATAACCGTGAATACCGCATGCATTTGTCGCGGGCGTTTTGGGCGTTCCCGCCTGTTGCGGGATTTCTCAATTTTTGCCCAAAACGACTAATGTCTGTACAGAAACGTGTTTTGAACAGCTTTTGCTATAATGTCGCCTTATTCTCTTCCGCCGTTTTAGCCGTTTTTTCCCAAAAACGCCGCTACCGAATCCAAATGCAATTACGTCGCTGCAAATATCAGTCAGAACGTCGTTTTCACAGAAAACCGGGAGGTTTGTCATTCCTGCATTTGCTCATTTGCTCCCTTACTCATTTGCTCATTTCCTGCCAGCAAGTGACCGTAGTCGTCAAAGACGTGCCGGACAATACGCCGCCGGGGGCCGCGCTGTTCGTATCGGGCAACTTCAACCACTGGGACCCGTCCGACCGCACCTACGCGCTGCGGCTCAACCCAACGGACAGCACGTATTCGGTCACCTTGCCCAAGGGCAGCGGGCCGGTCGAATACCGCTTCACGCGCGGCGACTGGACGACCGTGGAAGCCGACCCTTGCGGCAATCCGCTGCCGGTGCGCCGACTGGTGTATGGCGCGGCGGACACGGTGCGCGACGCAATTCCCAGTTGGCGCGACCTCGGCCCCACCCGCTGCGACCAAGTGACGGTGGTGATTGACAAACTGCCCGCCAACACGCCCCGGCAGGCTCCACTATACATCGCGGGCAATTTCAACAACTGGCAGGCGGCTGATGCACGTTACCGGCTGCGACAAAACGCGGCGGGCCGGCATTTTATCCGGCTTACGAAGAATGTGGACGAACTGGAGTTCAAGTTTACGCGCGGCAGTTGGGATGCCGACGAAGTGGACGCGGTGGGCAACCCGATTCCGAACCGGACGTTTGTGTTCGGCCAGCAAGATACGTTGCGGCTGGAGATTCCGGGTTGGAAAGACTTGTTGCCACCCGCCCGCCTCCAAGACCGGGTGACGGTGCTGCTCGCCGTGCCGCGCAACACGCCGGACGGCGACCGGATTTTCTTGGCGGGCAACTTCAACAACTGGAACCCGCACGACCCGCGTTACGAGCTGCGCTGGATACGCAACTGGACGTACACGCTGAACCTGCCCCGCAAACGCAACCACATTGAGTTCAAGTTCACGCGCGGCGACTGGACGACGGTGGAAACCGACCAGTACGGCAACCCCATCGAAAACCGCAACTTCACCTTCGGCCGCTTGGACACGCTGCGGCTGGAAGTGAAGACGTGGGAGGATGTGGAGTGAGTGGCAGGCGTTTTGGGCATTTTTTGCTTAAAACGCCTTGTCTGGAAGGAAAATGAAAATCGGCAACCCGTGGTTGGGTTGCCGATTGAAACAAAGCCGGACGGTCGGCTACCGCAGTTCGGTTCCCAAGGTGATCTTGGTTCGGAACACGCCGTCGGTGATGCGCACCGTGTCAGCACCGAGACGGAACGGCTCGGACTTGGCGAAGGTGATTCGGAAGGTGCCGTGTATCTCCTCGCGGTCGAAGCGGGTGATGTTGATGTAGTTGTCTTCTGTCGGCACCACGTAGTAAAACCCAACGAGGGCATCGCCGTCGGCGGCACTCAGCGACATGGTCGAGGCAAGTAGTTTGCTGGACGGATCTATGTTACGTATCTCAACCCGGTTGATTTTGTACCTCCCTGTCCTGTACAAGGGAAAAGGCCCTATGCCGAAGGATTCACGTTTTTCCCTTGCTCGGTTCGCCCGCACCAAAAACACACTGCCCATCGCAGAATCCCAATCGTTGGCTTTGTACAATTCCCCTCTCACCCATAGCCGGTGATTGTTTTGGTTGGCGGGCACACCGTTTAGCAAAGCAGAGGCATCGCCTTGGAACTGGTTCCAATATTCGTCGAATCCAGCCAGTTCTTCTTTTTCGCAAGAAGTGCAAACCAGCACAAGTGAGACTGATAACAGGAAGGTTGCCTTCATGAAACTCATGGTCATGACCTTGGGAGGTTTATTTGGCACAAACAAATCGCTTGGTTTTGGCAAACTCGGATTCAGTCCGCTTCTGAAGGACAAGACACCCGAAACAGGCAAAGGGTTGCATCGGTACAAAAGTTTTCCATGATGGGCATTATGCTTTGGCCTGTAAACAGCGTAAGTGACGACATTGACAGGCTAAAGCCTGTGGTACAACTTCGCCTCTACGGAAATGCGGCGCGGGATTCTTCAATTTTTGCCCAAAACGCCCCCCGCTGAAATCTCACCCGCAACCCGTAACTTGCAACCCTCCAAACTTACCGATTGACCATACACAACCACCAACCCCATGCGCCGAACACTACTCCTGTGTTGGGGCCTGGCCTTGCTTTGTTGGCAAGCCGTAGCCCAATCCGCTTATTTCTATCCGCAAGCCGGGCCGATGAACCCGGCCGTTCCCACGCCCGAACAGTTTCTCGGCTATCCCGTCGGCTCGCACCACACCCGCTACGACCGCATGGTGGCCTACTTTCAGGAACTCGACCGGGTTTCTGACCGGGTGACGCTCGAAACCATCGGCGAAACGCCCGGCAAGCGTCCGGTGCTGATGCTGAAAGTAACCGACCCGGCCAACCACGCCCGCCTCGAAGACATCCGGCAGGCGAATTTGCGCCGCGCCGATGCAGCCGACAAAACGCCGTTAGTGGTGCAAATCGGTGCCAACGTCCACGGCAACGAGCCGTCGGGCGGCGAGTCCACGCTGCTCACGGCCTACTATCTGGCGGCCTCCGAAAGCGAAGAAACGCGCCGCTGGCTCAACGAAATGGTGATTCTGATTGTGCCCGTCATCAATCCCGACGGCCGCGACCGTTTCAACACGTGGGCGAACATGCACAAGGGTAGCCCCGTGGTGACCGACCCCGCCGACCGGGAACACAACGAAGTGTGGCCCGGCGGACGCACCAACCACTACTGGTTCGACCTCAACCGCGACTGGTACCTGTGCGTACATCCCGAGACGCGGGCCTTGGTGCGGCAATTCCACCAGTGGCGGCCCTACGTAGTGGTGGATCACCACGAGATGGGTACCAACTCCACGTTCTACTTCGACCCCGGCAAGCCCACCAGCGACAACCCGCTGGTTCCAAACGGATTGTACACCAACATTTACCCACGTTTCGCCAAACATTTCGCCCAGGCCATGAACGGCATCGGGTCGTTGTACTTCACCAAAGAGGTGTTCGACAAGCTTTATCCCGGCTACGGCTCCAGCTACGCCAACTTCTACGGCGGGGCGGGCTTCCTGTTCGAGCAGGCGAGTTCGCGG
>JALOMD010000125.1 GCA_025455595.1 Cytophagales bacterium
TGAAGCGTCCCGACAAGTCGGGACGCTCCAAAAAGTAGGTCAGACGCTGTGCGTCAGACCGGAATCACAGGCTCGCCAAAGACAACAGACGGGCGTTTTAGGCAATCCCGACAAGTCGGGACGTCCTTCAAAATCGAATTTTAAACAACCTCTAAGCCTGCGTGAAATTTTAGACACTGATGTTACGCGCGGATTCAGAAAACGTTTTAGAAAAATACTTCCTGAAGGTTTACAAAACCGCTTTTGCAGCGTTTTGGGCAAATCTTGCCCAAAACGCTGCAAAACATCAGAAAGTAACTCTTTTATACATGCCAAAATGTAGGATGTTAAGTGCTCGTTCACAAATAGTTTTATCTATTTTTTGCCCAAAACGCCCAATAATCATTTGATAATCAATAGATAGGCTGAAAAATGAGTAAGTTACTGATGTTACGCAGCGTTTTAGGCAAAATTTGCGTAAAGCGCACCTAACGCGTTTTTTCGGGATGCCGGAAAGAGCTTTTCTACAACGCTTTCTGACTTCGTGCGTAACATCAGTTAGACAATCTCTCAGAGGGTCATCGCGCCACTGATTGTATACTTGTTTTCAACCACTAATAGGTACTCGTTTTGTTCTGGAACGTATTTGTATTTATGCAAAAAAAAAACTTGGCTTATTTGATTGTCGCTTTAGGAGTTGCTTTCCGCTTGTATTATTTCGCTTTCAACCCATCTGTATGGGGAGATGAAGCCAGCTTGGCCAACAACATAATCGAACGCGACATATACAAGCTGTGTACCCAAGCCCTGAACAACAACCAAGCCGCACCACCAGGCTATTTGTTCTTCGAAAAAATCATTGGCAGCTTTTTTGGCTATTCTGAACCGTCGCTTCGGTTCTTTGCCCTGCTGTCAGGAGTGGGTGCTCTTTTTGTGTTCCATCGAACAACCAACCTGCTTTCCGATTCATGGGCCGGATTAACAGCTTTGGCTTTTTTCAGCCTTTCTTCGTTTTTGATTTATCACTCCGCCGAGGTTAAACAGTACAGTACTGAGGTTCTTGCCTCGACCATTGTTTTATATTTCGCCGTCAAGTTTCGACACCATCTTTCCTACAAAGATGCTTTGATGTGGGGAGTGGTGTTTTCGTTTTGCATCCTTTTTTCAAACCCGTCTATTTTCATGTTGGCCGGGACCTTTTCGGTGCTTTTTTTGCATAGCTTGGTACGAAAGAAGTACTCTTTCTTCAGAGGTCTTCTGTTGTGTAGCTTTCTATGGAGCGCAACGTTCTTGGTGTATTACTGGCTTGTCCTTTCTGTAAACAGCAATGTGAAAGATTTGATTGCCACTTGGTCAACTGAGTTCTTTCCTCTGCCCACCGATAAAATCAGTATGAGGTGGTATCTTAAAAAGACTGTGTTGACATTCAACAATCCGCTCGGACTTTCGATTGACACAGATTTTCTACCATATATCTATATCCGGTGGCGGTACGTCATATGCTTCTGCTACGCAGGCTTCGTGATGACGATAGTGGGGGGTTACGTTTGGTGGAAGAAGTCACGCTACATCTTAGCCATTTTACTTTTACCTTTCCTTCTCACGATAGTGGCTTCTTTTTTGAATAGATACCCGATTCACGAAAGATTCCTGTTGTTCTTGGTACCATCTTTTTATCTGCTTTTTGCCAAAGCATTGGAGTTACACACTCTCTTCGATGACAAGCACTGGATAGTCCGATACAAGCCAAACTATGTATTGGCAGCTATCTCCTTTGCTTACGTATGGGTCAACCTGAGCACCAAGTTAGCCAATCCGAGTAAGTTTGGCGGTTCTCTGAAATTTTCAGAGTTTAGGGAAGCCATCAACTACATAAACACCAACAGCGAGGGCCAAACCCCGGTTTACTTATCTTGGAATTCCACAAGATTCTACGCTTATTATAGCCGAACCAAAGGATTTCAATGGAATGTCATATATGGGAAACCACCGGAAACAGGCGTTCGTAGTCAAGAAGAGATAGAAGACAATATAAGAAAAATAATTTCATTCGACCTTCAGGGCCATAAAAAGGCATGGTTTCTCTTGCAATCACGAGCCTACCCATTTCCATTTGCTAACAGTCAGAATCAGACGGTAAGTATTCCAATGCCAGCGGAACGAATCTATTATAAGGTATTGCAGGAGAACGCCACTATTCTCAAAACTTTTTCGGGAAATCCTGTCAAAGCATACTTGGTTGAGTTTAAAAAACCTAAAGTCCGTTAAGATACTGTTTGCGTTGGTTTTTCGGAGCCGAAAAGAACGGGTTTTTGCGCATGGCTCGTGTCAAGCCATCGGTGTAAGCATGGTCGGAGTCGCAGCCGACTTTGCAACCCGAAAAATTCACCCAAACAGTCTCCAAGAGCCGTTTGGGGTGTTCTAAACCCGCAAGGTCTTTGAACTGTTTCATGACAAGGGCCTTTCGCTTCGAAATGTGCAAAAACATTGGGATTACTATAATATTACGAATTCCTTATAGTTTTACAAACAGGATACCTGTAAAAAAGGCGTTTTAGGCAAAAACCATCCAAAATGTAGCCTTTAACTATCCGATTGTCAACTTATGGTAACTCTATGTAATCGAAAGTTGGTTTGGGATATTTATTTGGAAAACGTGTGTAAGCGTCTGTTCGGATGCGATTCCTACAAACAAACGAATCGTTTGCGTATCCCAAATCAACTTCCGGATATATAATCTGCTTTCCAACCGTTTTGGTTGTTTTTTGCCCAAAACGCAGGCTAAGCGCAATACTTGTTTTTGAAAAAAGTCTTTCATGCAGCATCTATTTGTCATGCCTCAAACCCAAAAAATCACCGTCAAGCAGTATTTTCTGTCGCAGAACATGATTTACATCGCCTTGATTGTCGGACAGATGTTGTTTGCGGCGGTTACCGTCTATTTGCGTTCGTCGGGACAAATGAGCAACGAAACAGGCGAACTGACCGGGCTGTTGCAATACTTGGTGCCGCTGGTTTCCGTGGGCGGGGCGGCTGGCGGCTTTCAACTATTCAAAATCATGTTGCAAGCCGCCAAAAAACAATCCGGCCTGTCGGACAAGGTGTCGCGTTACGGCACGGCGTTGATTGTGCGGTACGCACTGTTAGAGGCTCCGTCGCTGTTCAGCATTGTGTCGTATTTTTTGACAGGAAATTATCTGTTTCTGGCAATAGCAGGTGTCATTATCGTCCTGTTTCTGTTCATCCGCCCGACGAAGGAAAAACTTGAGCAAGACCTTGAACTCAACCAGTCGGAGCTTGCCCAGACCAGCAACCCCGATGCGGTGATTATGGAACGTAAGTTTACAAGCTGATTTTCTGTCATTTGCCAAACCGTTTTAGGCAATTTTTGCCTAAAACGGACATCGAATACACAAGTCCGCACGTTTTGGGCAAAAATTGCCTAAAACGCAAATCCGCTGGCAAACGAATCTTGCGGTCACAAATATCTGTTTTTCACTGTAGATCAACACACGTCAGCCATGAGAAACCTGTTGAAAATATTGTTTTCCCTGTGCGTTTTGGGCATTTTTTCGCCAATCTCGGCACAGCAGCGTTTCAACGGATTGGACACGCACATGGGCAACCTGTACCGGCTTTCCAATGCCCAGACACGTTCCATCAGCCCGGAAAATTTTACGGGCGAGAAAGGCAAAGGTGGCATGGCGACCGAAGGCACCGGCAAAAACGCTTCCCGCGACTTGGGACAGGGCTGGAAAGTAAGCCCCAGCGTGGAAATCAAGGCCAAGACGACTTTCACACTGGCCGAAATCACCGGTTCGGGAGCCATTCAGCACATTTGGATGACACCTACGGGAAAGTGGCGTTATTCCATCTTGCGCTTTTATTGGGACGACGAAAAAGAACCGTCTGTAGAGGTGCCTGTAGGGGACTTTTTCTGCATGGGTTGGCAACAGTATGCACAAATCAATTCGTTGGCGGTGACGGTGAATCCGGGCAGTGCGTTCAATTGCTATTGGACGATGCCGTTCCGCAAAAAATGCCGGATTACGATGGAAAACATCGCCGACGAATCCATGATTCTCTATTACCAGATTGACTATACGCTGACTGACGTACCTGAAGATGCGGCATATTTCCACGCACAGTTCCGGCGCGTCAATCCGCAGCCGTACAAGCAGATCTATGCGCTGATTGACGGCATTCGGGGCAAGGGCCACTACGTGGGCACGTACATGGCGTGGGGCGTGAACAGCAACGGCTGGTGGGGCGAAGGCGAGATGAAGTTCTACATGGACGGCGACCGGGACTTCCCGACCATCAACGGCACGGGGCTGGAGGACTATTTCTGCGGCTCGTACAATTTCGACAACAAAGGCAAATACCAAGAATTTTCAACGCCGTACACGGGCCTGCACCAAGTCGTCCGTCCCGACGGGCTGTATCAGTCGCAGCAACGGTTTGGCATGTACCGCTGGCACATCACCGACCCGGTTCGTTTTGATAAAGACCTGCGCGTGACCGTGCAAGCCCTGGGCTGGCGCGACGGCGGCCGCTACCTGCCGCTGAAAGACGACATTGCCTCGGTGGTGTTCTGGTACCAAGCCGAACCACACGCGGCGTTTCCGAAATTGCCGACTAAGGATGAGTTAGAGGTGAATTGACAGTGAATTTCGTTGCTACCAATTCAGAAAAATCGTTGTAAATTTAGGTTTTTTGTGAGGATAAAATCTATTTGTCACCATGTTAATAGAAGAAAAGATTTCAGAAAAAGTGAAAACCATGCCGGAGGAGCTAAAGGCTGAGACACTGGATTTCATTGAGTTTCTATTGGAAAAGCAAAAGCGACTACAAAACAGGGTTCCCATTTTTGGAAGCATGAAAGCCACTTTCAAAATGTCGGATGACTTCGATGCACCGTTAGATGACTTTAAAGAATACATGTAATGGACTTGTTACTGGACACTAATGCGTTAATCTGGTTCTTGGAAGGCGATGCACAGTTGAGCACTGCGGCGAAAAACACAATCGAGCATCCGCAAAACCGGAGGTTTGTCAGTATTGCCAGTCTTTGGGAAATGGCTATAAAAATCAGCTTGGGCAAACTGGTTCTCATGCAGCCATTGCCAAAGGTTTTTCAGGAAATACGAAACAACGGCATAGACATTCTTTCTATTAACACCTCGCATGTGCTTCAGACTATCCATTTGCCTTTCCATCACCGAGATCCGTTTGACCGTATGTTGATTGGACAAGCACTTGAAGAAAAGATGATTATTGTGAGCAAAGATGAGAATTTCGACCAATATGGTACTACAGTGATCTGGTGAAAATAACTAATAGAAAAATCATGAGTCGTTTCAAGCAAAAAACGCCCAAAACGTCAACCTGCAACCTTGAACCTGCAACTTTCAACTTTTCATTCGTACATCGTACCTCGTAAATCGTACTTCAAACAGATATGCCCAAATCCCTATTAATTCAAAGCTCGCAGGTGCGCAACGGCGACCGGGGCAAGTGGAACAAGTTCGACCAACAGAAGCCGTACATCCAAGGCATCCAGACCGGAGACATGGCCACGCAGGAAATTGACGCGGCCACGCTCAACACCATGATTTCGGGTGTGCCTACGCCTTGGGCACGGGCACGGCTGTTCGGCTTCGCCCTCAAGTACACCCAGGAAGACCCCAACATCCGCACCACCGGACTGATCAAGTTCTACAACTCGCTCATTGCCGAGTGGAAAGGACTGATTGCGTGCCTCGCGTTGTTTCCGAACCGCATCAAAGTGGCCGCGCCGCTGGCGTTGGACTTCCAGAACATCAACGACTTGTACTCTATCCCGACTTCGTTGGGACGGATGCTATTCGACGACACCGACCTGTGGACCGAACCCGATGCCCTGAACCGCAACGACCCGAACGCCAAGCCCGCTGTGCAACTGGTCTATTACAACGGCAAGCTCATCGGCGGCACTTCGCCGTATTCGCTGGTGTTTCCGGCGGCGGCCTACGCCAACCTGCCCGAAGCGTCGGACATCGGCTGGTACCGCAACGGCCGTTTCGACGACCCGCTCACCTACGGCAACCTCGGTGCCGACGACCTGAAGAAGCTCTACCTGCTGGTCAAGACCATCACGGCCCGCATTCCGGCGTTTGAGCAAAAAATCAACCAAAACCGCAACGGCAAAGTGGCGTTGTCGCTGTTGGGGCTGCGGGAATTCACGCAGAAATTTGCCGAGGAAATCAAGGCCAAGGCACCGAACATTGAGGAAAGCGGCACGCTGGACGGCGAACTGAACTTCGCCGCGCCGTACCAGGATTTGTTCGCCGTCAAGTCGGGCTATTATTTCCTCAACGGCGCGTTTTTCCTCAACGACCCCGGCGGCGGTGCGGTGGAGATTGACCCGAAATCGCTGCTGCTCGACTCGGAGACGGTTTCGCAGTTCTTCACCGAAGACGAAACCCAGCCGCTCGACAACGCGGCCGTGCATTACCTGAAGGCCCGCGACCTGAGCCGCAACGAAGACCTGTACTTTCCGCTGCCGTTGAGCCGGTCGGCCATCCTGCTGTTCCAGAACAACTTGGCCGACTTGCTGCAAGGCAAAAAGGATTTCCACCAACTCTACGCCGAGTTGAAGCCAAACGAATACAAGCTCAAGGTGCGCATCCGCCTGTACGTGGGCGACAAGCACATGACCCCCATTGAGCGGGAATACAAAATCGAGCCGATGGACACCGGCCGCCATGTGATTCTGTGGCCCAACTTCGTGTCCGAACACTGGCAGAACTACTACCTGTACAACGAAGTGCCCGCCAACGACACGTCGGTGAAAGTGGTGCCGTTTTTCAAACGTTGGGAAAACCCGTGGCGCATCGTCACCAACGAAAAAGGGCAGTTCGTCTATGGCGAAGGCTCGGCGACGGACGCGTTCAAGTTCACGCAAGACAACGGCCTGCCCGAAAAACGCCTCGAAGGCGACAAGTTGGTCTATTATCCCATCGGCAAGTCGGGCGACCTGCACAAGTACGAGGTCTATCGGTTCAACCAGCCGCTGGCGGGACTTGAAATCCGCAAGAACGCGGGCGGCACCGACCAGGTTATCGGCTACCTGATGTCCAAAAACGCCACCGAAAGTTTCAAAGACCTGTCGGGCACGCACACGCCGGAATACATCCGCAACCGCCGCGCCACCATCGGCGTGGACTTCGGCTCCAACAACTCGTGCCTGAGCTACTCGGTGGACGGCGTGGTGAAGCCGTTCACGTTCAA
>JALOMD010000754.1 GCA_025455595.1 Cytophagales bacterium
TTCAACGCCATCGGCGGCATGGAGGTCATCAAAGGGCCGGGCGGCAGCCTGTACGGAGCCGGAACGGGCGGCACCGTCCTGCTCCAAAGCCCTACGGCCCAGCGAGGCACCACCGCGCAAGTGGGCACCGTGGCGGGCAGCTACGGCCTGCTGAACACGCACGCCATGCTGCAAACCGGCAGCGAGAAGCTGAACGCCACGGCTTTGTACGCCCACCAGCAGTCGGAGGGTTACCGGCGGCACACGCAGATGCGGCGCGATTTGTTCAGCCTGAACACGCGGTTTTTCGCCAGCGACCGCCGCACGGTGGCCGTGAACACGTTTTTCAGCGACTTGTACTACCAAACGCCCGGTGCGCTGACACAGGCCCAGTTCGAGGCCGACCCCCGGCAGGCTCGTCCGGCGGCCGGGCCGATTCGCGGGGCCGAGGAGCAGCAGGCCGCCGTGCGCAACCGCACGTTCAACCTCGGCGTGTCGCAGGAATACGACTTCAACGCCCAATGGACGAACCGAACGTCGCTGTACGGCACCATCACGCAGTTCGAGAACCCGACCATCCGCAACTACGACCGACGGGCGGAAAACGGGTTCGGCGGCCGCAGCGTCACCACTTACCGTTTCGGGCAAAATTTGGAGAATTTGAGCGGAAAAATCGCGTTCGGTGGCGAGTTTCAGCGCGGGCAGACCAACCTGCAAACCTACGGCAACCGTCTCGGCCAGTTGGACACGCTACAGTTCGGCGACGAGGTGCGGGTGAACCAGTGGCTGCTCTTCGCCCAAGCCGAACTCGACTTGCCCCGGCAGTTTTACCTCACCGTAGGCGGCAGCATCAATCGGCAGCAGTACAGCCTGCTGCGCACCTACCCGACCAACACGGGCTTCCAGACGCGGGATTTTGCGCCGGTGCTGTTGCCGCGCGTGGCTTTGCTCAAGAAGTTCAGGAATGAAATATCGATTTTCGGCAGCGTGAGCTACGGGTTTTCGCCGCCCACCACCGACGAAATCCGGCCGTCAACCGCTGCGTTCAACACGGCTTTGAACCCCGAACGCGGCGTGAACTACGAAATCGGGGCACGGGGCGGCTTTTGGAACGGATTGCTAAGCTTTGACGTGACGGCCTTTTCGTTCTCCTTGCGCGAAACCATCGTGAGCCGCCGCACGGCCGACGGGGCCGACTTTTTCACCAATTCCGGCCGCACGGCGCAGCGGGGCGTGGAAAGCCGCGTGTCGTTCGAGCCGAGGTTTTCGGACGTTTTTCAAAGCACAAAGCTCTGGCTGTCTTATACTTACAACGACTTCCGTTTCCGCGACTACGTGCAAAACACCGCCGATTTTTCGGGCAATTGGCTCACGGGCATTGCGCCGCATGTAGCCGTGACCGGGCTGGACTTGCAGACGCGCCTCGGCCTGTACCTGAACGCCACGTTCAACTACACCGACCGCATTCCGCTCAACGATGCCAACACGTTTTTCGCCCCCGGCTACCGGCTGCTGGGCGGGCGGCTGGGCTTTCGCAAGGACATCCGGCGGTTTTCGCTCGACGTTTTCGCCGGTGTCGACAACGCCCTTGACGAACGCTACAGCCTCGGCAACGACCTGAACGCCGTAGGCAACCGCTTCTTCAACGCCGCTCCCGGCCGCAACTGGTTCGGTGGCGTTCAGTTGCGAATGAGAAGATGAATGCGGATTGCGGAATTAGGAATGCGGAAACGATGAAAGCGTTTTGGGCAAAAAACGGCCAAAACGGCCGTAGTTGAACCGTCATTGCGAGCCACGTAGCGAAGCGGAAGCCTGCCCCGACGTGTCGGGCGTGGGAGCCACGCGAGCCTTGGGAAGAGCCTTTTGCCGAGCCTGTGACAACGAGATTGCCACTCCCGACACGTCGGGATTGCAATGACGGATATTTTTTTCAGACGTTTTGGCCGATTTTTGCCCAAAACGTCTGTAGGGGCAACCCTTGTGGTTGCCCTTGTCCTCGCGCCGAACGCCAAGAACAAACCGAGCTTGTGGGAAAGAGGGCAACCGCAAGGGTTGCCCCTACAGGGTAT
Organism: Cytophagales bacterium; assembly: GCA_025455595.1. Classification (GTDB taxonomy): domain Bacteria; phylum Bacteroidota; class Bacteroidia; order Cytophagales; family 172606-1; genus Xanthocytophaga. The sequence continues at coordinate 2,049 of JALOMD010000754.1, forward strand.
GGTCTGTACGTTTTCGTCAGGCTCTTTCGCGGAAACGAATTCCAAAAGCCTACCTTATCACCCTGCTCATTGACGTAATCGGCATCGGCATCATCATTCCGGTGGTGCCCAAGCTCATCCAGCAAATGACTGGCGGCACCGTCAGCGACGCTTCGCGGTACGGCGGCTGGCTGTTGTTCGCCTATTCAGCCATGCAGTTCGTCTTTTCGCCGGTGCTGGGCGGTCTCAGCGACCAGTACGGCCGCCGTCCGGTGCTGCTGGCTTCGCTGTTCGGCTTCGGGTTGGACTACATCGTGGTGGCGTTTGCGCCCAGCATCGGGTGGCTGTTTGTGGCGCGGCTCATTGCGGGCATCACCGGGGCCAGTTTCACCACGGCCGGCGCATACATCGCCGACGTAAGTGCGCCGCAAGACCGGGCCAAGAACTTCGGCATCATCGGGGCGGCGTTCGGGCTGGGCTTCATCATCGGGCCGAGCATCGGCGGGTTGCTGGGGCAATACGGCCCACGGGTGCCGTTCATGGCCGCCGCCGGATTCACGCTGCTCAACTGGCTGTACGGGTATTTCATCCTGCCCGAATCGCTGAAACCCGAAAACCGCCGCCCGTTCGACTGGCGGCGGGCCAATCCCATCGGTTCGCTGGCCAACCTGCGTCGTTATCCGGTGATACTCAGTCTGGTGGCCACGTTTGTCTGCATCTACATCGCCGCCCACGCCACGCAAAGCACTTGGACGTACTACACGATTGAAAAATTCAAGTGGAACGAGAAATGGGTGGGCTACTCGCTGAGTTTCGTGGGACTGATGGCTGCTTTGGTGCAAGGCGGCCTCACCCGCGTGCTGATTCCGAAAATCGGGGCCAAACGTGCTGTTTTCGTGGGGCTGGCGTGCTATACCGTTGGTTTCATGTGCTTTGCGCTGGCCACCCAAGCGTGGATGATGTTTGCGTTCACGGCCATTTATTCGCTGGGCGGCTTGGCCGGGCCGTCGCTGCAAGGCATCATTTCGAGTCAAGTGCCCGCCAACGAACAGGGCGAGTTGCAAGGCGGGCTGAACGGCCTGCTCAGTGTCACGTCCATCGTCGGGCCGGTGCTGATGACCGGTTTGTTCAGCTATTTTACCGGGCCGAAAACGCCGTACTATTTTCCCGGCGCCCCTTTCGCAATGGGCACTTTGCTGATGCTGTTGAGCTTGGTGCTGGTTGTGGGGCCGCTGCGCCGGATGGGCGGGGCAAACGGATGATGGCGGGTGCGGTTAGTCGTCACTGGTCGGTGGAATCGTACACCAGTCATTTGAATAGTGGTTGATTGTTTTGAACTTTGAAAACAGGCTCATTACGCGTGAATACCAGAAGCTACGCGTTTTAGGCAAAAAACAGCCAAAACGCCGTTTTTCAACATTTGTTTTTCGCTTTCACGTTGCGCATTATACACACACTGGTTTGCTGGCTTTTGAGCGTCTTTT
>JALOMD010000126.1 GCA_025455595.1 Cytophagales bacterium
TTCTTCCTCATTTGTTACTCTCGATTTGGCCTCTTCTGTTCTCCATTTTGTCTTCTTTGTTCTGCCCCCTTCTTCTGACTCTGACCCCTTCAGTCTACCGCACCCTCAATTTATGTGGACGCCGTTCGAATGGACTGCGGATCATTCGGACCAGCGTTTCGACTGGCCCGGGACTGACGGCTGCCTGGTTTTGCGGCCACATTGGATGCCTCGCCCGATAACCACGACGTGAGTTGCAAGCTTAGTTCCTTACACAGGCTCCCTGGAAAAGCTGAGCCACGAGTTAAGGAAATGCAGAGCTGACCCAGAACGATTGTCTGTTGGTTGCAGGCACTGCCAAAGATGATGCATTTGCCCGCCAACTCTCTGAACTGAATACATCGTTGTCTTCTGTCAATAAGGGTTCAATCTTAATCTATAACAAGTACATTCCTTCTGAAGAGCTTCAATACTTCTACCAAGCTGCGGACACGGTTGTCATACCTTACGACGACATGCCAATCAATCCAGGATCAGTCATTATGGCTATGGGTTTCGGAAAAGCGATTGTTGCACCAAATAAAGGTGCCATTCCTGAGTTAGTACATCCTGATGCACTTATCGCTTACGAGGAGCAAAGCGCAGATGGCCTTTCGCAAGCATTATACGCTGCGTTAACTGGTGCCGACTGGAGGGAGCGAGGCGAAAAAAACAAACAGCGTGTGATTGAAAATCATTCGCCAGAGGTCGCTGGAAAAAAATACCTTGCTTTGTATAAGGAAATTTTGCGCAAATGAACATGAAATACTGCATAATCGGGGGGTTTGGGTTTGTAGGAAATGAAGTGACACGGCAATTGGCGGCTTTGGGTGAGGTTTGCGTAATAGACAGCGGTTTCCGTGTAGCGAAAGATATCGACGACATCAGCCACGTACAAAATCTAAATATTGACATTGCCAACGGCCCAGCAGTGGACAAGGCCATCGGCTTGCTGTCGCCTGATGTGGTTGTTCATCTTGCTGCCATTCACTTCATACCTGAATGCAACGCTAATCCCTCGCTCACATTGCGGGTGAATGTCGAAGGTACATTCTCTGTATTATCGGCATGCGCCAACCATCAAGTGAAACACGTGTTGTTCGCGTCAAGCGGGGCTGTTTATGCTGACTCGACGCAGCCTCTCTCGGAGCAAGATGCTGTCGAACCGATAGACATTTATGGCCTTAGCAAAAAGATGGCCGAAGATGTGTGCCTGCTGTTTGCTAAGAGCCATCGGTTGCCTGTTTCCATACTAAGACTTTTCAACGTCTTTGGTCCGAGGGAGACAAATGCGCACATCATACCGGAAATCATTGAGCAGTTGAGGCAAGGAGATGTCTTGCGACTCGGCAACATAAAGCCGGTTCGGGATTATGTTTTCACAACAGACGTTGCTGAAGCTATCATACGGGTGGCAGGCCGTGTTCCCACAGGCGTTGAAATATTCAATGTGTCAAGCGGGTATAGTTCGTCTGTTCAGAACCTTATTGAAATAATGGGAGACATACTGAACCGGCGTATACAAGTGCAGACGGATGAGACGCGTTACAGAAAAGCCGATAAACTCGTGCAACGAGCCAACATAGATAAGCTAATGCAAGTCGTCGGCTGGCGGCCGTCAGTGAATTTGGAGGAAGGTTTGCGCCGTCTGTTGGCTTACGAAAAATTATTGTTTTGAATTGTTTTAAGTACAAAGTCGTTAGTTGTCAGTCAAGATCAAACTACAAACAACTGAAAGTCAGATGGTTGCAATGGTTTTTACGCCTCAGAAATATTGCAAACTGATTTCTGTGAGGCACTTATGTGACAGCGACAAATAGAAAGCCTGTTTTTCAGTCGTTACAATCGGAACCAACTCCCGACTTGTGTTTTGTACAAAAAGCAAAATTGATTGCTCCATGTTAATCAAATTTTGCGAACCATCTTGCGTAGTGAGTCATGTAAACCCGAGGCAACAGCCGTTAAATATGGTTTGCTCACTGTGAACGGTAGTCCAAACCGCTCCCTTGCCAAGGGGTGGCCAGGCGCAATAGACCGTGACATGTTCAAGTAACCGCATTCATAGCCGCACTCGGCAGCTATACGCGTTTTGACCGGCGACTGAATCACTTCTTCAATCCTTTGGCGGGATTCGGTTAATTCGCGTCGCTTCTCTTCATCCGATAAAAAAGACAATACGCGATGCGAGCAAGTGTGCGAGACAATTAGATGGCCGTCGGCGTGCAGTTGACGTATCTGTTCCCAGTTCATGTGGTCGAACCGCAGCGGGTCGTAGTCTTCTTTCTTGTATGCGATTCGGTTGACTGAACAAATTTCTTGGATAATTTCATATACATTTGTCCGACGGTTTTCGTATATCCATTGCCTAAATTTGCTTTCAACCGATGGCAACGTGTCAACTGTTATGAGATATGGTTGGTCATATGCGTCTATAGGCAACAACATCCGGTTGCCAATAAACTGGAGTAACACCAAATGGAAGTGGTCGCGCCAAATATGCGGGATTTGACCGTCAACCAAATGGGGACACACGGCAAACATAGCCTTGAGACCATACCGCTGCAACATCGGCCTGACGACATGATAGTTGTTTAGCATACCGTCGTCAAACGAGAGGACTACTTGCGGGATGCTTGGGTTTGGCAGAGGGCGAAGCTTATATTCTTGAGCCAAAAAACGCAGGTGACGCTCCATGACCGAAACCGGAAAGTCGGTGTGATAGCGACCTGAACGTGAGAAATTTTCATCGGGAAGCACATTATGATAACACACCATGCCGGTTTTACGCCCGCTAACGGCTTGGTAAAGATGCGAAAGGCCGGTCGCGTAGAAAACCTGATAGGCAACTTCTTTTGGCTTGAACATTGAAAACGCGCTTTTCTGCCGAAACGATTAATACGTATAATACAAATTGGAAGTTTGCCTACATTGCTGACACAGATTTGAGCCGAAGCGGCGTTTTAGGCGTTTTTCTCTCAAAACGCACAATTGACAGACCAAGTTGCTATTGTGCCTACTGTGGCTACCACGATGGGCGGACATAAAAAAAGCAATGCATGATATAGTGAGCAAAGTGCAGGCAAACCTACTACCTGATTTTTATTGATTCCGTCTATATGAAACAAATAGTAAAGAACCTGATTGGCAGAAAGGGAGCCAACCAATTGCGTTCAGTGGAAACCGTCTTCAAAGGTTGGAAACTGAGTTTTGGCAATGCCGTCGAGTGTCCGATTTGCAGACACACCTACAGTCGCTTCCTTCCTTTCAGACATCGCAAGAATGCGCTTTGTCCCAATTGTCGTTCATTAGAGCGCCATCGGCTTATTCATCTGTACCTGCGCGACAAAACGGATTTCTTTACTACCCCGAAACGTATCCTGCATTTCGCCCCTGAGAAATGCTGGTACAAACAATTCAAATCCAACCCGCTTTTTCAATACGAAACCGCTGACTACATGGTTTCGTTCATGGATAACATCGGGGCCGCCCCCGACCATGTCATGTCCATTGATGATATAAAATTCCCGGACAATTCGTTTGACGTAATCATTGCCATTGGTATTCTGCTGCTGGTGCCGGACGATGCCAAGGCCATTCGGGAATTACACCGCACGTTGAAGCCGGGCGGTTATGCGGTGCTTGAAGACCCCATCAAATCCGGCCCGACCGAAGAATACGACCTCTCGACACCCGAAGCCAAGGCTGCCAGTCGGCAAAAATACGGACATCTTCAGTACCGCTACTACGGAGAAAACGAATATCACAAGCGTATTGCCGAATTCGGTTTTGACGTAGTGCGTTCAGAATACGCCCAAGAACTGGATCGTCACAGGTACGGACTGGGTGGCCACCGATACGTGCATATTGCTTACAAAAGATAATTTGCTTTGTCGGATAGCTGTAGTTTGTGCCTGCGACTGTTTTGGGCGACTGTGTTGACACAATGAAAGAGCTTGATCACAAATGGTTTTACCTGTTTTTTGCTTGAAACAATTCGCAAGCCATTGAAAATCAATGCGCATGCATATAAATCCTCCTTCGGTGAATCAATAAAAACAGGCTCGTTTTTTGGCATTTATCAGACAGTTGCAAAAAGACGGCCAATGAAAGTTTTGACAGAATACCAAAAGGTTAAGTGCTTGGCCGTTAGTAGTTAGCCTTTGGCAAAACAGTATAATATGCTTGTTTTCAACAACTTGCAAGGTGTTTCAAGCAAAAAACAGGTGAAACCATTTGTGACCGAGCACTTAGCAAAAATTTTGCTCATGTATTTACCCTGATTGAAAACAGGCGTATTGGGCTATTTTACTAACTGCTAAGCACCCACGCGTATTTGGTTTATCCTATTTTGAAAAGGCAATCCTTTTCCAATACACTGATTTTCAGCGTTCTGAACCCTGTTTTTTTACTCAAGACTCAATACTCATGACTGGGTACTTAATGAACAAGTATTAGGATTGAACTACTCATGCGGCGTTTTGGGCAAAAATCGCCCAAAACGCCGCCAGTTTTTTATACATCAAGATTCTCTGGGCAGCAAGTCGGTCTGTTCAAAAGACTACAGAACATTCATGACAAAAATCCTCACCGTATTCGGCACCCGGCCCGAAGCCATAAAAATGGCCGTTCTGGTGCAAAAGCTCAATGCCCGCCCCGCTTTTGAACACCGACTGTGCGTGACGGGCCAGCACCGCCAACTGCTCGACCAAGTATTGGAGTTGTTCAACATCCGGCCCGACTTCGACTTGAACATCATGCAGGCAGGACAGGACTTGTCGGACATTACGAGCCGGGTGCTACTTGGCATTCGCGAGGTTTTCAAAACGTTTCGGCCCGATTTGGTGCTGGTTCACGGCGACACTACCACCTGCTTTGCCACGACGCTGGCGGCTTTTTACGCGGGCATTCCGGTGGGGCACGTGGAGGCGGGCCTTCGCACCGGCAACCTACAGGCTCCGTTCCCAGAAGAGGCCAACCGCGTCATGGTATCGCGGCTGGCCACATACCATTTTGCTCCGACCACCCGCAATGTGCAAAATTTACTCAAAGAAGGAACGGATGGGGCCAATATTATGCAAACCGGCAACACTGTGATTGATGCATTGCTTCAGGTAGCAACGCAAATCAACGGATTATCGAAACGTTGGCAAGGGTCGGTTTTGGAGAAATGCATCAGTCAGCACGACAAAATCTTGCTTGTCACCGGTCATCGTCGGGAGAACTTCGGGCAAGGATTCGTCGAAATCTGCAATGCGTTGGCCGACTTGGCCCGGCGGCATCCAAGCCTGCAAATCGTGTATCCGGTGCATTTGAACCCGAACGTACAGAAGCCCGTTTACGAAATCATCGGCGGCTTTGCCAACATCCATCTCATCGAGTCGCTTTCATACGAAGACTTCATCTTTGTCATGAAAAACGCCCATTTGGTGCTTACCGATTCGGGTGGGGTACAGGAGGAGGCCCCCGGATTGGGCAAGCCCGTGCTGGTGATGCGCGACACCACCGAACGCCCCGAAGCAGTGGAGGCCGGAACTGTGCGACTGGTGGGTGCCAATGCCTCAAAAATTACGGCTGGCGTGACGGAACTACTTGAAGACCAAGAAGTTTACCAACGAATGGCCCAAGCAGCCAACCCCTACGGTGACGGACGTGCCACTGACCGTATCGTTGCTTTCTTGGAAGAAAAGTTTTCGCGTTGACTTTCATCACATAATTGCGTGGTGAGCGTTTTGAGCAATTTTTGCTCAAAACGCTCACCACGCAATTATCATTGTGGCTGATTCCACGAGTATCCGCATCTCTTTCCGCCGTCACAAAATGGATGCTGCGTTACGGCCGTTTTAAGCAAAAAATGCTCAAAACGGCATGGGCAGTCAATTGCCCCCGCCCCAACGCACGTTCGGCTGTCGGTTCATTTGCAACACCAGTCGCCCGCCTTGCATCAGTTCGTCGTGGTAGAGAATCGGCTTGTTCAGCGGGCGGCCGTTCAGCGTGGCCGACTGGATATAGACGTTCTGAGCCGAGTTGCCGCGAGCCTCAATTGTAAAACGGCGGCCGTTGGGCAGGTTCAGCGTGATTTCGGAGAAGAGCGGCGAACCCAAATCGTAGTAGGGCCGCACCGAGCAGCCCGCGTCCATTTCAAACAGGCCCATCGCCAACAGGCAGTAGAAGGCACTCATCTGGCCTTCGTCTTCCTCGCCTTCCCAGCCCTTGTACGGCGAGTTGTCGAAAAACTTGTTGAGTACTTGACGACTGTACTGTTGCGTGAGCCACGGCTTGCCCGAATAGTTGAACAAGAACGGAGCCTGTAGGTTCGGCTGGTTGGTCAAGTCCACGAAGCCCTTGACAAAACCCTCTTCCAGCCGCTGGTTAAACCGGTCGCGGCCCATCTTTCGAATCAGGCCGGGCAAGTCGTGCGGCACGAAGAACGTGTAAATCCACGCTGTCCCTTCCATGTAGCCGGGGCCGTTCCAGCCGCCCGTCGTGCCGAACCGGTGCGGGTCAAACGGCTCCACCCAGCGGCCGTCTTGGTGTTTGCGGCGAATGTAGTGCGTCGCCGAATCGTACACGTTTTGCCAAGCAGCCGAGCGGCGCATGAAAAAACCGTAGTCGTCGGTTTTGCCCAAAGCCTTGGCGAACTGCGCCATCATCCAGTCGTCATAAGCGTATTCGACGGTGTTCGAGACAGCCCCCACCTCGTCAGGCACGTAGCCCAACTTGTCGTAAGCGGCCAAGTGGCGGTTTCCGGCAAAGCCGCCGCAGGGATGCGCTACGCCCGGCGTAGTGAGGTCGTGGCGCATGGCGGCGTAGGCGCGTTCGACATCAAATCCGCCGATTTTCTTCTGAAACGCACTGACCAGCAATGCGTTGTGATGCTGCGACCCCATCACCGGGGCGTATTTCAAGGCGGTGGGCGAATCGGCCATCCAGCCGCCTTTGTCGTACATCTCCAAAAACGATTGAATCCACGACCGGGCCACGTCGGGGGTGAGCAGCGTCCACAACGGAATCAGGTTCCATTGCGTGCCCCAGAAGCTGTCGCTGCTGTACAGCGCATCGGCGGGAGCCGCCGCCTGTTGCACCTTGCCGCAGGCATCGCGGTATTGCCCGTCGGCATCGCTAACCACGCTGCGGCCCACATAGGCGCGGTACAGGTTGGTGTAAAACGTGGCCCGCTGTTGCGCCGTACCGCCCGAAACATTTACCCGGTCGAGAACGCGCCCCCAGCGGGTGCGGGCCTCGGCCAGCGTTTTGGCGAAATTCCAGCCAAAACGCTCCATTTCAGCCTTCATGTTCTGTCGCGCCCCTTCCACACTGACCAATGATAATCCTGTACGAACCGACACCTGCTGTCCGGCCTGCTTTGGCCCGAAATGCACCAACAGCCCGCAGTCGTCGCGGCCTTTGAACTCGTTTTGCAATGGCTGGCAACGGGCTTCCGTGCGCCACTGGGTACCGTAGTTGGTTTCGGAGCCGCTGTAAGCGGGCGTTTCCCAACTCTCCACCGACCGGAACGGCTCGCTGAACTGGATGACAAAATAGACGGTGTATTCGTCGGCGTACTGGTTGCGTTGCCGAACCGAGCCTGCCAGTTCGGTGTCGCTGACGCGGCGGGCGTGGGCCTCCAACACCTCGAATTTTTCCTCGGCCGGAAACAGGAAATCAACCAACAGGCGTGATTCGTCCGTTTGCGGAAACGTACAGCGCATCAGTCCGCAGCGGGTGGTGGCGGTCAGTTCCACGCGCACCCCGGCATCAAGCAGCGACACGGCATAGTAGCCCGGCGAGCCGGCCTCGTCCTGCTTGCGGTAACGCGAGCGGTAGCCGGCCGTCCACATGGTACCAAACGGGCCGTCGGGCGTGCCCATGAACGTCTTGGGTTGGTGCGGATACTGTTCCACCTTGCCCGTGGCGGGCATCAGGCTGAGTCCGGCCAGTCCGAACTCGTGCAGATGGCTGAACCCGCCGATGCTGCCAATGGTGTACTCATAGCCGCCGTTCCAAACGTTTTCCTGATTGTCAGGCCCATACTTTACCATGCCGAACGGTACGCACGCACCGGGATTCATCATCCACCGCGAGTTTGATGTGCCCGTGAACACATTGACAAGATCGAGGGGTGACTTGCGGAGAGGCGGCTGGGCACGAGTGACAGTGACAAGAATGACAGTGACAAGAAATAGAGAGGTGAAAAAGACGCGGAGTAACAGGCGCATGGGAAAGTTAGTGGAAAGATGTTCGAGGCAAGTACAAAGTAGTCAGTAGTCAGTCGCCAGTCAAAATAAAATTGCAAACAACTGAAAACCAAATGGTTGCAATGGTTTTTGCGCGTCAGAAATAATGCAAACTGATTTCTGCCAAGTGCTTGGCCATTAATAGTTAGCCTTTAGCAAAACAGTATAATATGCTTGTTTTCAATAACTTACAAGGCGTTTCAAGCAAAAAACAGGTGAAACTATTTGTGACCAGGCACTCAGGCACTTATATGCTGCAACCCACAGGATTATTGCCGTTTTGGGCAAAAACCGAAGAACCCCGCAATTGCCTGTCCCGACCTGCCTGCCACGACCATGCCCCCGACCAATCGGGGCAGGCTTTCGGCTTGGCGTGGTCGGGAGCGGGAATGCCCAAAATGTCGAGACTGTTTAACATTTCGGCTTTTGGTTCCGAACCGTAGGGGCGGGGCTTGCCCCCGACACGTCGGGGCAGGCTCCCGCCCTCTGTCGTGCAGGCTCGGATTGTCCTTGACGCATCTGTGCCTGACGTGTTGGGCGGGGGCAAGCCCCGCCCCTACAGTCGGTGCGTTTTGGGCAAAAAATGACCAAAACGGAAAATCCTAAACAGTCATGTCGTATCATTGGCTTTATACCAAAATAAAAGACTGACTGCGTATTTTCAGAATCGAAAGTTGCTGATAATCAGGTGGTTTATCATTCGACATTACGCATTGGCTTCGCCGAACTCACGTTTCATCATTCAAAACTGGCTTTAAATACCCGCGCATATTTAGTTTGGCTCAATTCGGGTTTCAAGTTAATGTGTAAATTGGGGCAAAAAAGCCATGCTGGTTCGTATTGATGAAATCGTTGACGACCGACTTTGTTACGAG
>JALOMD010000127.1 GCA_025455595.1 Cytophagales bacterium
TGGCCGTCAAATACAATCCGCACGTTTTTCACTTTGGGCTTGTTGAGTACACCCGCGTATCGCAGGTATTTTTGAACCGGCGGCGGCAGGTGTTGCAAGTCGGCTTCCGTGAGTATATCCGGTTTGAAGGGGTGGGTTCGGTGAAGGTGGTTTTGTACATCCTGTCTGAACTGTGCTTCAAAACGCTGGCTCGTCCAAGTTCCGGTTGCCGCCAGCAGTATAATCACATTGGCAAGGGTGCCAAACTTTGCGTCTTTCCACACAGTGACAATCAGCACCTGCGAAAGAATCACCGCTGCCAAGGCAATGACCGGCCAGCTTTCTTTTTTCAACAGAAACAAAGCCGTCGCTACGACAAAACCTACCGCTGCGATTAGCCAAAGCATTCCCGCCGGTTTTGAAATGTCTTTGGTCAGTTGAGTCATGTTTCCGTACCCGAACGCCTTGGCGAAACCCATCAGGTGGATTATGCCGTGTACGGCCATCACAAATGCAAGTAAATAGCGAAGCATTGAAGATTTTCCGGTTACATTTATTCTTTCAGCAACAAAGCAAACGACGTTTTTTTAGATTGTCTGTAAGCCAAATCATCGGAAGAGATAATTGTAATCACTGCGACGGGAAGCAGAAGATGCGATGAAGCCCTGTCGAAAAATAGTATGTTTGGGATCAATAAAACCCTGTCACTGGGAGGCAGCCAACGGCCTTTCTGTCTGCGTTGCCCAGATAAAGGCATTCGGATTTTCCAATAACTGCACCACCTTCTTTATGTCCGATTCGGGCACTACAAAGCATCCCTGGCTATTGCCCTGCCGCTTGTTCACAGTGGCGTTGTAAAGGTTTACATACGGCGCGGCATGGAAGATAATTCCCCGGACTTCGGCATTGTCGTTCACGCCCGGCTCCAAACCCGCCAGACGCAGGCTGAGGCCGTGTTTGCCGTTAAACTGCTCTTTGGGAAGAAACAATCCAAGACTGGAACAATACGTACCGGCTTGATTGGAAAAAGTTTTTGCTTCGGCGGCGCGTCCGGTGCCTCGGCCGTGTGCCACCCACGTGTGCAACAGACACTCGCCGTTGGTCAGGTTTACAATCCAGAGGCGTTTTTCATACGAGGGTTTGGAAAAATCCACCAGGCAGGCTACCGTTCGGTTGTGCAGCCGACTGTCTTGGGCAATGAGCGTTGTGGCTTGTTGAAGCAAAAAGCCGGGGACAAGGGATTGTCCGTAGGAAGTAAAGATGCCGCCCAAGGCAACAGTCAAGAAAAAAAATCTTCGCATACGAAAGTGAAAAAAATAGTATCTTTTTGAAAGCCCAAACCTACCCGAAACAGTATTTTTGATGCTACACACAAATTTAACAGAAATTGCCTAAAACGCCTTTTTTTACGACTGTAGTTACGCCGTTGATTCAAAGGCCATTGAAAACCGCAAGGGCGGGGCTTGCCCCCGCCCTTGCCAACCACAGGCTCGGATTCCTACAATCCGAGCCTGTACGACAGAGAGCAACCCACGCCCTGGCGTGGCAGGCTCCAGGGTTGCCCCTACAGACGTGTTTGCGTTTTGGGCAATTTCTGTCAAATTTATGTAAAAACACAGATATTATTACTTGCCAGACAGCCACGCTTGCATCAGTTGGGTGTTCATTTTGTACACGTCCGGGTAAAAGCACAGCGTGCCTTGTTCCACGCCGCAAGTGTAATAACGAATATGAATGGGCAACGGGTATGCGAGATTGTACTGGCGGCGTTCCCGCTTTTGTTGGCAACGCTCAATCATGGCGTGCGTAACGGTATCTTTGTGGTGTTCGCGGCGCAGCAGATATTCGGCCAGATCAGCCGGGTCGTCCATGCGGATGCAACTGTGGCTCAACGCCCGGTACGCCCGCTTGAATAACCGCCGCTCAGGGGTGTCATGCAGGTAAAAGTTGTACCGATTCGGAAAATGGAACAGAATGTTGCCCAACGCATTGTCGCAGCCGGGTTGTTGCCGAATGGCGTAAGGGAAATTCCCGGCATTGATGTGACTCCACTGAACCGAATACGGGTCAACCGGATTTTTGCCCGCGTCCAGCAGTTCCAAGTGATTGGAAGCCAGAAAGTTTACGTTCCGCTGGATGCGCGGCAGCATTTCTTTGACAGCGATGCTACGCGGCACATTCCATTCCGGCGCAATGACAAAATAATTGATGGCACTGCTCAGAATCGGTGTACGCGCATCGGGCTTGCCGACAATCACCCGCCGCTCCAAAAGCACATCGCCGCCCCGGCACAGATACGACTGATAGGCCGGAATATTCACCAACAGAAAAGTTGAGTCGGCGAAAGTTTCCCAGCGTAGCCGTTCCAGCGTAATCGCCAGCCGGTTAAAAAGCTCCCGTTCCGAAACTTGTAATGCCTGAAGCGTGGTTTTATCAAGCTTGCCCGTAGCTTCCAGGCCGCGACTTTGCTGAAATGCCCGCAATGCCTTGCGTAGGTGTACGTGCTGCACGGAACTTGCAAGCGTATCCGAAAAATCAGCGGCAAATCCGTCTTGCACCAATTGCCGTTTGAGTTGGCGAAAAGCCGTCAGGGAGTCGCGTTTGAAATCGGCAAAAGTCAGTGAAATCGAGTCCAGCCGAGGATGGTTTTGCACAAAACGGGCTGTCGCTTCCTGCAAACGTCGGTAATAGCCATGTGCAGGCTGGCAAGCTGTCAGGTAGCAGCTCCAACGATTGTCTTCCAAGACTTGTTTGAGCAGTACAGCACCCTTGTCATTTATCCAGTGATGGTGCGCTTCCGGGCGTAGGGTTTTCGGATGCATCCGTCCGCTACGCAGGTGACCCGCAAATTGCAGCACTGACTGCGTGAGGCAAATGTCCCATTCGGCCAGCAATGTCGCTTTTTTGTCATCCTGAATCGGTTGCAGGGCTTGTTCGGATAGTTGCGTTAATGCTTCGGTTGCGTAAAAATTGGGTAATAAACCGTAATTACGGGCATTACGCAGTTGAGCCAACGCACTGTCGGCCTGAGCGGTTTTGCCTTGGTCATGGCACCAAACCGGCTCCCAGTTTCGCTCGCTGTAAAAATCAACCAGTATTGCTTTTAAATCCAGTTGTTCAACAAACGGAGGAGTCGGATTTTCCGCCATTTGCAACGTTGAGTCGAGCAACTGCCGGATTTGCTGTTGTATCGGTTGTGTTTCCGGCGGCTGCGTGTTGTTTTGTGCATCAGAATGGGATGTGTGGTTCTTTTTTTCGCCCTGCCCTGAATAACACTGCGTGAGCCAGACAAGCACGGCCACCGGAAAAATGAAACGCAGCAAACGTTTGCCGCAATTCGGAAACAATGGAATAAGATTCACAGATAAAAAAATGTTGGTTTTTCAGTAACTTGAAAGGCTATTCCGATTTGTTGCTGGTTTGACAAAGGTAGCTGGCAACAACTCAGAACTAATGATTTCCCACAGGCAACCCGGTGACGCATCTCATGTGTATGTAAATGAATCCGGGTGGTTATTTGTAGGTTTCTTCAATTGAAAGTGTTTTGGGCAAAAAATGCAAGATTGTAGCACATGCTTCAGCCTGTGCGCCGCCGAAGGCGGGTTTTCACCAGTAAAAAGATACTATTTTTAATTGTGTTGCAGCTTAGAAATGCTACGCATTTAGCTTCGCTGAATCTTCGATTTCGCACAGGCTGAAGCATGTGCTACATTTAAGCCTGATGTCTTTCTCCGAACACATATTGACGCATTGGAACACGCAACGGCAATTGTTTGCGCAAAATCTGGCGGCTCTCCAAAGTGGAACAACAACCGACACCGTGCACAATTTACGGGTGAATATCAAGAAATTGCGTTCTTATGTCGAGTTGTCCATTGCATTAGCCAAAACAAAAAAAGATGCTGTTCAAATGCCCGATACGGAAAATCTGTTTCAGGCATTGGGCAAGTACCGTGAGTTGGAATTGCAGATCACCAATGTGTCAAAAGCCGCCTGTCCGCTTTTTGAATCGCATCTGCAACACATGAAAGCACAGGCGGCGCAAGAACTGATGAGGACTATCCAAACGTATCGGGAGACGGAATTGACCAAGTTAGATGCCGAAATTTTTTCCCGTGTGAAAATGCCCTCAGAAAAAAAAGCAATAACACGCGTGCAAAAGCGAATTGAACGCGATTGGCAGAAAGTACAAAACTGGCGGGATGATTTCGCCGAACACGCCCATTCGATTCGCAAGCGGTTGAAGAACGTCGGCTATTGGATGGAATTGCTTCCTGACGACAGCACTATCAAGAAACCCCATTTGAAAAAACTGCATCGGCTATTGAGTCAATTGGGCCAAGCTCATGATTGGCAGGTATTTCACACCCGGATGAGGCATTTCCGAAAAGATTATTTAATTGTTGACACGCCTGAAGCTTTAACACTGAAAAAATTGGAGAAAAAAGCCGTTGTCCACAGCAAACAACTTATTCGCCGGGCGAAGCAAAGTTTTAATGCCTTCGGTAAAAGATTGCTTTAGAGAAAAGGCATGTTTGTACTGTCGTAGCTGTTACAGCAAAGTCACTGAAAAATAGTATCTTTTTCAAATGCAAAACCCTCTGGTCTGTTTGCAGGTGATCGGATATTTTTTTAATCTGCCGAAAAACAAACGATGAATTCCTTGGACAGTTGGAAATTTCTGGCCGGACTCGGACTGTTTCTGTACGGCATGAGCCTGATGGAGCATGTGGTGAAGAAACTGGCCGGGCGGTCTTTCAAACTGTTGCTGCGTCGCTATTCGCAACGGCTGTTCAAGGCCATTGCCAGCGGTGCTGTGGTGACGGTGCTGTTGCAAAGCAGTTCGCTGGTGTCGTTGCTGGTGCTGGCGTTTGTGGGGGCGGGTGTGGTCGGGATGCGCGAAGCCTTAGGCATCATTTTAGGCTCCAACCTGGGCACTACGCTCTACAACTGGATTGTGGTGGCCCTCGGATTCAAGCTCGACATCGAAAGCTACACGCTGCCAGTCATTGCGGTGGCGACGCTGGGAATGACCTTGTTTGTCAATCGCAAAAAGGTGTACAACAGTTTTCGGTTGCTGCTGGCCACGGGACTGCTTTTCTTCGGACTGGGTTATATGAAAAGCGGTTCGGAAGCACTGGTCACAACCGTTGACCTGTCACCGTATGTACATTTCGGCAGTCTGGTTTTTGTAGGGGCAGGCATGTTGATTACGGCCATCATACAAGCCAGTTCGGCGACGGTAGCCATTGCCCTGACCGCCCTGAACGCACAGGCTATTCCGTTTGAGGCGGCAGCCGCGTTGGTGATCGGCTCGGAAGTGGGCACATCCGTAAAACTGATTTTTGCCGGGGTCACCGGCAGTGCCGACAAAAAGCGGGTGGCCTGGGGCAATTTCTATTTCAATGTGGTCACGGCGGCAATTGCTGTGTTGGGTTTGCCGCTATTGATACGACTGGTGCGCCAGACTTTGCACGTAACCGATCCGCTGTTTGCATTGGTCATTTTTCAGACGCTGATCAATCTGCTGGCGATTTTGCTCTTTGTTCCTTTCATCGGCTGGTTTGCGCGTTGGTTGGAAAAACGATTCACACCTGCCCCGAACGGTGATTTGCCAACCGTGCCTCACGACCTGACCATTGCACCGGAATTGGCCGTGGATACGTTGCATCAGGAAGCCCGAAAACTGGTGGCACAAACGGCAGCCTTTCACGAAAAAGTGCTGGACTTGGACGAAATGCACAATGAAAAAGGCTGGCTGCACACGTTGAAAGCGTTTGCACAGGTTTCGGGCAGCACGGAAGAGGAATACAGTCGCCTCAAGCAAGCCGCCGGTGACTTGCTGGAATACCACACCCATCTGCAAACCGCCGATCTGGAAACCGAGGAACACCAGCGGATGAATCAGGATATTCGCGCCATTCGGCAAGCGGGTCATGCGGCCAAATCTATCAAAGACATTCATCATAACCTGAAAGAATTTCAGGATTCGGCGAATGACGTGCTGCACGACCATTATCATCAGTTGCAACAAGATTGGGCTAAATTTGCCGGAGCCTTTCGGCCACTGCTCGCGTTGGCAAACAAAGCTGAACTGATTCAGAAACTGTCCGCCCTCATGGCCGACGCTTTCCGGGTGCAACAGGAAAACAACGAAAGCATTGCCAAATCTCTGAAAAATCACCAGCTTGGCGAAATGGAAGCGTCCACGCTGATAAACGTGCAACGGGAAGTTTTATCCGCGAAGAAAGCATTGCTCAGAGCCGTGGCTCATTTGCATTTGACGGAAACCGAAGCGGAAGAGTTTGAATATTTGCCGGGATGAGAGAGATTGTTGTTGGCGTGATGGATATAGCAACCGCACGTGATTTGTGTCAAAGAAATACGTTTTGCGTTTTGAGTATTTTTTGTCCAAAACGCCTAAAGAAATATCCGTCATTGCGAGGAACGTAGCGAAGCGAAGTGACGTGGCAATCCCGTCGGCACAGACTCGGTCAACACCTTTCTCAAAGGCTCGTGTTCCTGTTCAAATGCGCGTTTGGATAGAAAAACGGCTCAGAAACACTCGCGTAGCTCCGTGAGAGATTGCCACGCCATTCCGCTTCGCTGCATGGCTCGCAATGACGACGCGATTATCAGACGTTTTGAGCATTTTTTGCTTAAAACAGTAGTTTGAGTAAAAAATGTAAACAATCTCTGAAAAATTAGCTTTCAGAGGTTTTGCATTTGAGAAAAATACTATTTCTCCAACGTCTATTTGATGATTAGTTGCTAATGTATTTATTGAGTCGCAGACGGCTGTTTTTTGGCTTTTTGTTTCTCTTGCCTTTTGAAATAGCCCCGCAACAGAAAGTTGTGTTTCAGGGCTTCCATGCTTTCATTGAAACGGGCGGTTCCCTGCTCCACATTGTCCATCGCCTGATTAAGTTTGGAATCAAAAGCCGTATCGGATAGAACCGTCCCGATGGCACTGCGACCCGGCTCCATGCGATTTTTTAACAGAAAAATTGTCTGTGCCAGTGTGTCACCGGCGTTTTTTAGCTGAAGCATCGTTTGGCTTAGATTCAGAGCCATGCTGGAATCACGCAGCAACACACCTATGTTCCCTTTGCCGGTTTTGACATCGCTGACGATACTATTTATATCCGCAGTGGAAGCCTGCAATTGCAATCCGGCGGTTTTC
>JALOMD010000128.1 GCA_025455595.1 Cytophagales bacterium
CGAAGTGCTGACGGCCCGCCGTGAGATGACAACACAACTGATTAAGAAAATCGAGACGGCCACCACGGCAGCGGATCGGTTGCGCGAGTCGCAGGAGAAGATTGATTTGGTGAACCGGCAACTGGGTAGCCGCGAAGACGAAAAGGCGAAAAACCTAAAAAAATCGGGCGAAGACTTGAAGAAAAAGCTGAAAACACTGCTCTACACCATCAATCCAGACCCGGACGTGCAAGGCATTTTCCGCAGTCCGAACATCCTGAGTTCCAAGCTTTTCGAGGCGATGAACTACCTGCAACCTGCCGAAGGCATGCCCACCACCACCGAACAAAACATTATAAGACAAGTGGATGAGACGCTGAAGAAAACCATCCCGCCAATTAATGATTTCTTTGCCAAAGATTGGGAGGCGTACAAAAAAGCCGTCAGCGAGTCGGAAGTGAAGTTGTTCGAGACCTACGAGCCGATCAAGACGATGCCATGAGGCGTGGAAAAGTAGGCGGTGGCAGCGGCAGTGGGCAGTCAACAGGCGTTTTGGGCAAAAATTGCCCAAAACGCCTTTGTTTATAGCACCTGATTGAGTCTGTATTCTACTTTGTTTTACAGTATCATGGTCAAATACATCCGTCCGGTTTTTCTATTAATCAACGGACGGGTACAGATTTATTCCTGTTTCTGACGGCTTCGTTGCCCAAATCGGCGCATTCTTGGCAATACAGATTTCGCAATTCTTCATCGTCAAAAATTTGGAAGTTGATTCGGCATTGGCCCACGAACAAGTCACACCATTGTTCGCGATTCAGCTTTTGGCGGGCTTCCGTCAACAGATGGGTATATTCTCTATTCTTTTGATAATCGGGATGAACAAATGCGATTTTCAGAAACTGCCGATAGATTTCAACTGCGAATCCTGTTTGGGACAGATAGTCGTTGAGTATGTTGGATGCGTGTTGAATTTGATCCATTTGAATGAAGAAATTAGCCAAATCCAGCGTTTTTGTTGAATCCTCAACGATTTGCGACTTTCCTCGGTAGTACCCGTACAGATAGTCAAGCCCCTCCTCCGGTTCGGAAGTGCGGGGTGAATTTTTGAGGTGAAAAATGGCGGTAAGTTTGCTTTCTTGAGAGCGGAAGCGTTTGTCCGCGCTTACTTGTTTGAGCAATTTCTTTGTTTCTTTTTCACCATAAGGAATAGACTCCCAATGCGTGAGTTTCACAAACAAAGCATGGTAGCGAATCTCGGTGCCTACCCCTTTTACCCGCAACCAACTTTTGGTGTCTTCCCAATGCAATTTCAATAAACTGTCGTTCCAGTTTTTGGCGTGCAATTTGTACTCCAGTGCCAATCTGTTAGCGGCGAGGCGTGCATACTCTTTCTTAAACGGAAACTCCAACGCCAACAGTAGCTGTGCCGACAAGCGGTTTTGCGACCAAAGCTGGTAATGGTAATCTTGCAAAGTAGCTGCCTCAGCCGGTTTGTCAAGGCGGTAGTGTTGCCGCAAATGGCTCAAGGTGTCACGAAGCACGGTATGGGCTTTGACGTACACATGGGCGTTTCGCTGTTCGTCCAATTGCTTCTCCCAAAAGTTTAGTACTTCCGGCTTTTCAAGTTCTTTTTTGATTTCCGCTTGGGTGCCGTTTCTCCAAAAGTCAAACGGCGTGTTTTTCAGTTGTTTGTAAAACATCGGCCAGTTTTCTTCTGTTTGTACATGGATGCGTACCCCCGCGTTCATATAGGTGCGCAATCCTGATACAATATTGTAGCCGCGTGTCTGATACAGTTTTTCGTTCCGCTTGTCCAAGCCTTCTACAGAAGCAAAGGCCGTGATTTGTATGCTATCGATTTCATAGTTAACAAGAGTGTCTTTGATGGCTCGCAACACAGCCAAGTCGGGCGTAGCATGATTGCGGGCAAAGGGTATTCGGAAATCGAAGATTTTCTGTTCGGTCTTTAGCTCGATCTTGGGCTGAGAAAAATACGTTTGTGGCTGAATCGTGTCGTTGAAACGTAAATCGCCACATACATCCGTGAAGTAGAGCGGTGCCACAATCCGTCGTTTGTGCAACAACAGAAAGTTAGCCACCACGTAATTTCCCGAATCTGCCATCTGCCAATTGCCAACCGGCACCGTGGTTTGTTTAGGTCCCCACTGTCTGCGGCGAACCGTATGGACACTTGCGGTCAGGGAACGTTTTTCTTTCCGGGCTTCGCTTGAGAAATGGAACCACAACCGCCGTCGTTGCGTCTTCAGTTGCTTCACTTCCATTCGTTTCTGCGTTTTGAAAAGTTTTTTCTGCCCCCGCAAATCGCTTAGCAACTCTCGTTTATAAACCGGCTTGAATATTTGCCCGTTGATAGAAGAATTGCCGTTGCGACGACTAAGGGCGGTGTAGTAACCGGGATTGCCGCAGTGGAAAGGTTCATAGTCCACAATTTCCACGGCAATTCCGTCGCGCCGCCTACGCATGGTTTTGAGCAGCACCTTTGGCGTTTTGCTATGCGCATAGATAATGTCACCTGAGTAGCCCGCCCGAATCATCAGTTTTTTGAGAGCCGAGGCCTTCCAACGTTTGTTTTGTCGCGTGAGCTGGTAATTGAGAGGCTTCAGTTTCCAAGGCAGTTTTTCCTTGGCTCCGGTTCTGGCGAAAGTGTTCCGCGTAAGTGTCTCTTGCCGGACGTGCACGGTGTCATAGGGAAACATGGATTTGTTTGTCACGAAAACGTATTGCCACAACACCCGTGCAAAGACTTGTACAGCAATGAGATTGCCATTTTTGCGGTGCGGCATTATCGCCACACCCGTGATTTGGTAGGAATTGGTGATGATGTTCCTGTAATGTCCCGGTGAATTCACCCAGCCTTTCACCATGCGTCGGGCCGTAGCGATGTATGTGTCTTCCAACGGATACGAAAGCACGTTTTCTCCGGCGAGGTAATTGACTGCTCCGTAAAAATCAGCGCGGTCTTGGGGCGTTTTTTTGCGGGCATCTTTTTGAAAATGCCCGATGCCCGGTTTGTCGGTCAAGTATTCCGCATGGTCGCGGGCGGACAGGTACAAAATGCTGTCACTCACCAGCGGCGGCAGTCCTTTGGCATGGCGCACACTGTCCACCTGTGCTTTTACCAAATACTCAAGGTAGGCGATGTTGATGTTTGTTTTACCGACAGGAGTGTTCGGAGATTGGGCACAAGCAGCCACGTCACAAAAGCCGACACAGGCACTATACAAAAGCGTAAGCCTGAAAATTTTCAGAAACATTGGATCAAAGGGACGAATGCAGGGAGAAAAACGGATTGGTACTGGAACCGATAATGTATATCACAATTGCGACGAAATGGTAAACAAATGCGACTGTTTTAGGACTTTCGCTTGATAGTCCCGACTTGTCGGGATGTGATGCAACGCATGACTTAGCCGTGGAAAATCACCCTTCGGGTGAACTCCGAATACCATTCGGAGCTACCGGCAAGTTACGGACAAGCCAACAACCGTTTTGGGCAAAAATCGAAGATGCCGCACTTGGCGGTATTGCCCAAAACGGCCTCCCCGTTTTTCTCGACCATTTGCTTTAGTCTGAAATTATGAAGTAATTCAGACGGACTGAAGCGTTTTGGTCGTTTTTTGCCCAAAACGCTATTTTTACACTCCGCAGGAACCTTGTTTTCAAGCAAAAATCGTCCAAAACGCCAACTTGTAACCTTGAACCTCGAACCTTCCAACTACCGAATGCAAACCATACAAACCGAAACAAAACCCACCCTCAGAAAAGAAATCAACGCCGTGCAACTGTGGGCCTTGGCCGTGGGCATGGTCATCTCCGGCGAGTATTTCGGCTGGAACTACGGCTGGGGCACGTCGGGCACCGTCGGGTTTTTGGTGTCCACGCTGCTGGTTACGGTGATGTACGTCACCTTCATTCTCAGCTACACCGAACTGACTGCCGCCATCCCGGAGGCAGGCGGCCCGTTCGCCTTCGCCACGCGGGCTTTCGGGCCAATCGGGGGCTTCATCGCCGGTTTCGCCACGCTGGTGGATTTCCTGCTGGCCATGCCTGCCATTTCCTACGCGTTGGGGGCCTACATCCACTTCTTGTTGCCGCAAGTGCCGGTAGTACCCACGGCCATCAGCATGTACGTGGTTTTCATCGCCTTCAACCTGTTCGGCATCCGTGAAGGGGCGCGGCTTTCGCTGGTGGTCACGGTGCTGTCGGTGGCCGAAATCGTGGTCTTCATGTTGCTGATTGTGACCAGTTTCCGGTACGACAATTTCGTGGCACACAACCCACCGACCGTTACGTTCGGGGCCGTTTTCGCGGGCATCCCGTTCGCCATTTGGTTCTTTGTCGCCATCGAAGGCGTGGCCATGGTGGCCGAGGAAGTCAAAAATCCGCAAATCACTATTCCGAAAGGCTACATCTCGGCCATTGCGACGCTGGTGGTGCTGGCTTTGGGCGTGATGGTGCTCAGTGCCGGCGTGGGCGACTGGCGGCAGTTGCAGGCCATTGACCATCCGCTGCCGCAGGTGTTGGCCATGGTGTTCGGGCAGGAAAGCGGCTGGACGAAGGTTTTCACCAGTCTCGGGCTGTTCGGCTTGGTGGCTTCGTTCCACGGCAACACCATCAGCTACTCGCGGCAGATTTTCGCCTTGGCGCGTGAAAACTACCTGCCGTTCCGCCTGAGCCGCCTGAACCGCTACCAGTCGCCGCACTGGGCTTTGGTGGCGGGCGGAGTCATCGGCATCATCGCCATCTTTTCTGGCAATGCCGAGAAAATCATCGTCATGTCGGCGTTGGGGGCGGTGGTCATGTACGCCGTCAGTATGGTGAGCCTGCTGGTGCTGCGCCGCAAGGAACCGAACCTGCACCGCCCGTACAGAACGCCGCTGTTTCCGGCCATGCCTTATGTTGCCTTGATACTCACGCTGTTGTCAACCGCCGCGATTGTGTATTACTACCCGTGGCTCAGTGCGTTGTTCTTCGGGTTGCTGGCCGTGTCGCTGGCGGTGTTTGTGGGGGTAAAAAGGGTTGAAAGGTTGAAAGGTTAAAAGTTGCAGGTTGCAAGTTCAAGGTTGCAGGTTGGCGTTTTGGGCGATTTTTGCTCAAAACGCTTTGCGAACGCAGGTCTTCTCGCAGGGCGGGATGACCGGGAACACGAGGGGGCTTTGAGACAACAGGCTTGTCGGGAAGGGTTTTGTCCCGGACAAATGCGGCGCAGTTTATTGTCTTGGCTGGAGCCAAGGCAGGTCTTGGCCCTACGTGCGTAAACCCACAGTGTTTCGGGCAAAAAACGCTTAAAACGCCAAATCAACAATATAGCCACTCAACAATACAACCATCCATGAAAGTTATTCAAGTTGCAAAACCGGGCGGGCCGGAAGCCTTGCAGTACGTGGATGTTCCCGTTCCGTCGCCCAAGGCGGGCGAGGTTTTGGTGCGTCAAACCGCTGTTGGTGTCAACTTCATTGATGTCTATCACCGCGAAGGCCGCTATCCCCTCCCCTTGCCGTTTGTACCCGGCTCGGAGGCGGCGGGCGTGGTGGAGGCCGTGGGCGAAGGCGTGTCCGAATTCCGGCCCGGCCAACGCGTGGCCTACGCCATGCACGTGGGCAGCTACGCCGAGTACGCTGCCGTACCCGCCGCCAAACTGGTGCCAGTCCCTGATGCCGTGGACGACCGCAGCGCGGCCGCCGCCATGCTGCAAGGCATGACGGCCCATTACCTCTGCCGCAGCACGTATCCGGTGCATCCCGGCGACACGGTGCTGGTACACGCCGGGGCAGGCGGCGTGGGGCTGCTGCTCACGCAAATGGTTCGTCGCATCGGGGCGCGGGTGATTACGACCGTTTCCACGCCCGAAAAGGCCGAACTGTCGCGGCAGGCCGGAGCCGACGAGGTGATTCTGTACACCGGGCAGGACTTTGAAGCCGAAACCATGCGCCTGACCAACGGCGCGGGCGTACAAGTAGTGTACGACTCGGTGGGCCGCACCACTTTCGACAAGAGCATGACTTGCTTGGCACCGCGCGGACATTTGGTGCTGTACGGAGCTTCCAGCGGCCCGGTGCCGCCCTTCGACCCCATCGTTTTGGGCAAAAAATCGTTGTTTCTGACGCGGCCGTCGCTGGCGCACTACACCCTCACCCGCGACGAACTGCTGCTACGCGCCAACGACGTGCTGCAAGCCGTCCAATCCGGCGAGTTGAAACTGCGCATCGAACACGTCTATCCGCTGGCCGAAGCCGCCCAAGCCCACCGCGACCTCGAAGGCCGGGCCACGACGGGGAAGTTGCTGTTGGTGTTGTGACACAGTGGTCAGTGGTTAGTGGTCAGTGAAGGAAATAAAGGGTTAGAGCAAAAGATTTGTGGCCGAAGCCGGTTCGTGCGAACATCATGCCGTTGGCTTGACAGGCGAATCGTGAGAATCCGTGGTTCGTGTCCGCACGAACCATCCGCACATCCAAACACGTCAAAACTTTTGCTCAACCCCTCAAAAAGTGACTGCCCTTCAAGCATTGCAAGGTTCAGCCAATCGGGCGTTTTAAGCAAAAATTGCCCAAAACGCCCCTGCCGACTGCTACTGCCACTGCCCACTTTTTTTCTTTCGCTTACGGCCTTATTTCCATCGGCGTACCGTCTGGCACGGCTTGCCAAA
Organism: Cytophagales bacterium; assembly: GCA_025455595.1. GTDB lineage: Bacteria > Bacteroidota > Bacteroidia > Cytophagales > 172606-1 > Xanthocytophaga. The sequence goes on from JALOMD010000128.1 coordinate 6,650, forward strand.
TCTCGTCCATTTCGGCGTTGGCTACGGCTACACAGCCGTCTGTCCAATCGTACAGCCGATGCCATTTTCCCATCCAACTGATGCTCGGATGCAAGCCGTGCATCATCACCATGCCGCCGGGCGACGCGTTTCGTTTGGCTGCCTGCATCCGGTCGGTTTCGTTGGGATACGAAATGTGCAACGACCGGTAGCAACTGCTGCGGGCATTGCGCCAGTCAAGCGTGTAAACGCCTTCGGGCGTGCGTTCGTCGCCTTCGCGCTGCTTGTGTCCTTTCGGAACAGCCCCCAACGATATGACGTATGTCCGTAAAACCGCGCCGTTTTTCATCAGTTTCATTTTGCGCTGGCTTTTGAAAACCACCACCCGGTCGGCTCTTTCGGTCAGCGGCGGCCTTGTCTCCGTATGTCCGGCCCTCAAAAGCAGCAAAAACGCAACGATTGGCAAAGCCGCCAATCCCAAACGCAGCAGTTTCGACTTTCCCAAAAACATACG
>JALOMD010000129.1 GCA_025455595.1 Cytophagales bacterium
GGTGGGTTACAAGACGCAGGAAATGGAAATCACCGGCGGCCGTTCGGACATTGACGTGACATTGGAAGAACAGGCCATCATGGGGCAGGAAGTGGTGGTGTCGGCCTCGCGGGTGGAGGAGTCGGTGATGCAGTCGCCGGTGACAGTGGAGAAACTGGACTTGAGAGCCATACGCGAAACCCCGGCTCCGAGTTTCTACGATGCCTTGGCAAACCTCAAGGGCATTGACATGAACACTCAAAGCCTTACGTTCCGGTCGGTGAACATGCGTGGCTTCAACGGCAACGGGCAAGTCCGGGTGGTACAAATGGTGGACGGCATGGACAACCAAGCTCCTGGGCTTAACTTCTCCGTAGGTAACATCATCGGCATTTCAGATTTGGACTTGGACAACGTAGAGGTGTTGCCTGGTGCGGCTTCGGCCTTGTACGGGCCTAATGCCATCAACGGCATCATCCTGATGAATAGCAAAAGCCCTTTCCAATACCAAGGGCTGTCGGCCCAAGCCAAGTTAGGCGTGATGCACGTGGACAACCGGCAACGTGCGGCCAGCCCTATGTATGACTTTGCAATCCGGTATGCCAAAGCGTTCAATAATAAGTTCGCATTCAAGGTGAATTTTTCGTACTTGGCTGTACAAGACTGGCAAGCCCAAGACTACCGCGACCAAAGCGTGGATCCGCAAAATAACTTGATTGGCGGCACCCGTCAGTCTAACCCGGCCTACAACGGCATCAACATCTACGGCGACGAAAGCAGCCAGAACATGCAGAACGTGGCCCAGCAAATGGTGGCGGCGGGCGTACTGCCTTCGCAAGCGTTGCCAATCATTCCGAACACATTCGTGTCCAGAACCGGTTACACCGAGCAAAACTTGGTGGACTACGGAGCCAGAAACCTGAAAGGCAACGCCGCACTGCACTATCGGCTCAACGAAAAAATGGAGTTGATTTTCCATACCAACATCGGTACGGGAACTACGGTGTACACAGGGGCCTCTGGCGACACGTATGCTGCCGGCTTTTTGGCCAATTTGCTCAACGAATCTTGGAAACCAAGCCAAACGTGGTATCCGCAATACGTAGGGGCGTTCGCTGCGGCCACCGCCGCCGGACAAAACGCCACGCAAGCCCATCTGACGGCCCGTGGCGTGGCCGACCAAGGCCGACCCGCACCCGGCTCGTCGGAATTCGACCGTTTCAAAAACGAGATTGTAGGCGTTCCCATCGGCTTGGGGCAAGGCGGGCGGCCGCTGGGCGGAGCCGGTTTCCGTGACCGCACCAATATGTACCACGCCGAGTTCATGTACAACTTCATGGACAAAATCAAATTCATGGAGTTGATTGTCGGCGGCAACTTCCGGCAGTACGACTTGAATTCGGGCGGCACCTTGTTTGCCACCCAAGACGGCCGCCCAACCGGACAGGAGTTCAACATCAACGAATTCGGCGGATATGCCCAAGCATCCAAAAAGCTAATGAACGAACGCCTCAAGTTGTCGGCCTCTTTGCGTTTTGACAAGAGCCAAAACTTCGACATTCAGTACTCGCCCCGCGCCTCGGCGGTATACACCTTCTTGGACAACCACAACATCCGGGCTTCGTTCCAAACCGGATTCCGCATCCCGACCACGCAGGCGCAGTACATTGATCTGATTACGCCGCAAGCCCGATTGATTGGCGGATTGCCTTTCCAAAGAGAGGCCAGTGCCACCGGATACAACTTCACCAACAACCCCGTTTATACAATTGAAAACGTAACCGCGTTCGGCAATGCTTTTCGAGCCACAGCCACTAACCCGGCCACGCAGCAGCAGGCAGTGCAACAAGTGCTGCCGCAAGCCCAACAACTCGTGACCCAGCAAGTGCAAGCTGGCCAAATACCTAATAATCCCGAAGCCATTGCAGCGGCGGTTCAGGCAACGGTTGCGCAGTTGGCACCACAAGCAGTGGCCGCCATTGCCTTGCAAGCCAACCGCAACATCCTGCAGCCGGTGCAGTTTCGTCCTTACCAGCCGGAACGCGTGCAAGCGTATGAAATCGGCTACAAAGGCTTGATTTCCAGCAAACTGTTCATTGACGCTTATTATTATTTCAACAATTATCGCAACTTTGATGGTGGGCAGGTGGTCATCCAGTCGAATGTGGGGCTGGTGGCCGACGCCAACCAAACCCGCGACAAAGCCAACCGATTCACCGAACCATCGGCCATCACACCGCTGGGTCTGATTGGCTTGGGCGGCACCCAGGGCCAACCTACGCGCAGCGTTTACTCGCTTCCCATAAACCTGCAGCAAGACATCCGCACCAGCGGCTGGGGCATCGGTGTCAATTACGCCTTGCCGAAAAACTACACCATTGGCGGCAACATTGCCAACAATACCATTCTCAACGAAGGTGACTTGGGAAGCCTGCAAAGCTTTTGGAACACGCCCAGATACCGGGCAAACCTTCAGTTTGGCAACCGCGAAATCGTACGGAACTTGGGTTTCAACATTACGTGGCGTTGGCAAGACCAAACCATCTGGCAGGGGACTTTCGTGCAACAGGTCGTTTCTGAAAGACGGCTGAGTGTAGTGCCGGGCTTCCACACGTTTGATGCGCAGGTGAGCTACAAGATTTCACCCATCAAGTCAATCCTGAAAATAGGTGGCTCAAACATTTTCAACAACTACTATACACAGGCTTGGGGCAACCCGGCAGTGGGCGGACTTTATTACATCTCGCTCACCTTCGACGAGTTCTTGAACTAAAACAAGTCTTCAGTCGCAAGTCATTAGTCGTTAGTGGTGCGATGAAACAACGAAGGCTTCCCACTGTGGGAAGCCTTCGTTGTTTTAGGCAAAAAATGGCTAAAACGCATCTGTCTGAACCCTGATTCGTAGGATTAAAGGATTTCCTTGATTGGCAGAGAAAAATCATGGTAATCCTTGAATCCTACGAATCAGGGTTCTGACGAATGGCCGTTTTAAGCAAATTTTGCCCAAAACGCTGTCAAAAAAGCCCCGTAGGGGCGACCCGTCTGTAGAAATACAGAGCATTCACAGAAAAAAGCTCCGTAGGAGCGACCCGATTGACAACGCAACGTCAGGGTCGCTCCTACGGAGCTTTTGCTTTGAATGCATGTTGTTTTCTACAAACAGGTCGTCCCTACGGGACTGATGGCAACTGCCTCGTTTCTGCCGTTTTGGGCAGAAATCGCCCAAAACGCAGACGCAGCCTTTGCGGTATTGAAAATTCCGCAACCGGCGCGAACGGCAAACGTTAAACTGAAAACCGTAAACGATAAACCCGTTTTCAGTTGCTTACGATGATAATTTTCGGAGCTTTTCCGCGTTGCGATATAACAGACGGCGTTTCCATGGCGGCGGTGAGGCTGGCGGTGAGTTCTTTGACGTGCTGCTCGGCTTGTTCACGGAGGTCTTTCCAGACCATGTTGTGCCACATGCGGTCGCCTTCCACGCGGTAGGGGTATTTGGCATCAGTAGTGAGGGCGTTGAGCGACACACGGCCTTGGTGCGCAATGTCGGTAATGATGAACGTGTATTTGCCCTCGGTGTCGTGGAGGCGCAGGTAAACCGTGTAGAACACCGTGCCGCGCGAAAAGTCGTTGCCGGAAGCCACCTTGCTCACAAACGGAAACGACCCCACCCCTTTGAAAATGCCGTGGTGCTCGCGCATCTTGGCCTCGTTGGCATCGGGTGTGGTGTGGGTGTTGGCATCAAACCACCGCCACGCGTTGGTCATGGCGGCTTCGGGGGTGAGGCGGCTGTTGTATTGGCGTTTCTCTTTGTAAGCGAGTCGGGTGGTTTGGGCTTGTGATAGGAGGGAGGCTGTACAGCAAAAGAATACCAAGAGTGTAAATTTTCTCATAAGCTTCTGTCGGAAATGAGGGGAGGAGGCAAGACAAGCACTGTTCAGGTACTACGTTGGAGCGGCCTGCCGGGTTGGCTCAAAATGCGCTGTTTTCTTACGCTGTTTCGTTTGCCCGCCCGTCTTTCGAAAGAGGCGGCGTTTTCGGTGTTTTTCGAAAAATTTGCCCAAAACGCCAATCAGGCGAGCAGGCAAAATCCCGCAGCCGACGCGGTGGCAAAGGCTGATTTTTGATCCGTTCTGGGCAATTCCAGTCCACTTGGCAAGTGAGTTTTGTCTGAATTGCATTCAATGCCAATCCGTAAGGGTTCGACGATTTTGCGCACGATGCTCATGTGCGAACCGGGCTGGCATTGTCTTTTTGGCGGTTTGCGCAAATGTTTGGCACTGAACGATTTTTTTCGCAAACTTACAGACGGGCTTGGGCGGTTTTTCGACGGGCTGTTCATTCGGTTGCAGTAACATTTTTGTGGAGAATGGCTCCCAAATTCCTTGAAAAACCGCCCAAACGTTGTTGTAGCAAGGCTTTGCGGGGCGGGCTATCACTTTCAAATCAAACAGACATGTCGCCAAACGTTTCTTTTTTTATCAAATCGTGCCGCAACCTTACATGGCCCGCACGATTTTTTGCAAGTGTCGCGGTTACGTTCTGGGCCGGGACGCTGCCCGGTTCCGGTGCTTTGGCGGACAAACCCATCAGTTGGCGACTGGAGAAGGATGCCAACGGGGTGCAAGTTTACGTTCACGATGCCGATGCGCATTCGTACCGACAAGTGAAGGCGGTGGCTCGCGTGGCAACGACCGTCGGCGGCATGGTGGCTGTCATCAAAGACGACAAGGCTTCGCCGCGCTGGATGGACAGGGTGGTGAAATTCGAAACCATCAAGACCGTGAGTGCGCAGGATTGGTACACGTACGCCGAAATCGGCATTCCGTGGCCGTTCAAAAACGCCGACATTGTGACGCGCAACACGCTGACCCAGTACGAAGACGGCCAAGTGGTCATCACGCTGCAAAACGAGCCGACGTTTGTGGAAAAAAAGAAAGACAAGTCGCGGGTGCTGCGGGCGGGCGGCAGTTGGAAAATCACACCCTGCCCCGGTGGTGTCATGATTGAGTACGCATTTCACGCCAAGCCGGAAGGGCTGGCTCTGCCCGCTTGGTTGGTCAACGCCATCACCGTACAAAGCCTGCACCGCTCCGCCGAGCGACTGCGAAAACTCGCCGAGTCGGACACGTACCGTGGCAAGTCATGAGCAATCAAGCTGTTAGCTTTTGGCTGTTAGCTTTCGGCAAAACAGTTATGACATGTTTGCCTTCAACGATTTACAAGATGTTTCGAGCAAAAAATAGACAGAACGCTTGGTGAACTTAGTTCAATTTGTTTTTGAAATTGCCGAACAGCTACAAACATCCGAAAATGAATGTTTTAACGATATTCTTTGCTAACGGCTAATAGCTAACAGCTAACTACCCACACCCATGAGCACCATTTATCTGAAAAAACAATTCAAGGACGGCATGGTTTACTACAAGATTGACCCGATTGCCAATCCGGAAGACGAGTATGTTTACGATGGCGTGGAGATAGCCGTCGGAACAACGGACGAAACATCGGGCCGCGACGAGTTCGAACTGACCGACGAAGACCTGAAGGAGATGTACGACGACGGCTTTGCCGAAATCCCGGCCGCTGAGTTTGAGAAGGTGGAGGCCGAACACCGCAGCTTGGACATATAAAAAGTGGTCAGTGGTCAGTCGTTAGTGGTCGGTGTCGTTTCGGCATTAACCTTTGGCAAAGTTCTGAACTTTGCCAAAGGTTGATTATCCGGGCGTTTTGGGCAAAGTTTGCCTAAAACGCCTGATTCCCCCGGCTAAAGCCGGGGGCAAAACGTGGCAAGTCCCTTCGGGACTCAAGAACAGTCCCCAAAGGGGACTTTCAATGTCTTGCCCCCGGCTTTAGCCGGGGAACCCGGGCGTTTTGGGCAAAATTTGCCTAAAACGACCAAGCCAGCCCCCAATAAACAAAAACACGCCGGAACGAAGGTTACCCGGCGGTTGGTCTTGCATTAACGCCAGCGAGGTCTTGTAAAACAACCGTTATACTAAAATGTCATGAGTCTTGCGTCTTTAGTCTTGAGTAAGCAACTGACTGTCAGCTACTTATTCATAATTAAATGCGCAGTGTTCATTTTGTTTTAGTATTATTTCCAGTATTTCAACTTTTCAACCTTCCAATCTTCCAACTTTTCAATTCTTTGAAATCGGTATTCTCCTAACCCTTGAACCATGAAAAACATCGGATTAATCGTAGTCGTTGTCATTGCCGCCGTATTGCTTTTGGGCGGCTGCAGCACGTACAACAATTTAGTGACCAAAGAGGAAAGCGTAAACGGCAAGTGGGCGCAGGTGCAGAACGTCTATCAACGCCGCGCCGATTTGATTCCGAACTTGGTGAACACCGTGAAAGGTGCCGCCAATTTCGAGAAAAGCACGCTGGAGTCGGTGATACAGGCGCGGGCAAACGCCACCCGGCCCGAAATCAACCTCAACGCCGACCAACTCACGCCCGAAAACATCCAGCGTTTCCAAGCGGCCCAAGACCAGTTGAGCGGCTCGCTGTCGAGGCTGCTGGCCGTGGCCGAGAATTACCCCGAACTGAAGGCGAACTCGAATTTCTTGGAATTGCAGTCGCAACTGGAAGGTACCGAAAACCGCATCACCGTCGAACGCATGGGCTTTAACACGGCCGTGCAAGACTACAACACCAGCCGCCGCCGCTTCCCGTCTAATATCTTTGCCGGGCTGTTCGGATTCCAAGAGAAAGGCTATTTCCAAGCCCAAGCCGGTGCCGACAAAGCCCCGACGGTACAGTTTTGAGTGATGAGTTATAAGTGATGAGTTATGAGTTATGAGTGGAATCAGCCGTGACTCATCATAGGGACTTTGGGCGATTTTTGCCCAAAACGGTAAACTGAAAACGCTGCCCCACTCATCACTTATAATTCATAACTCATAACTCAAAAAAGCGTGTTTACGGAGGAAGAAAAACAGCGCATTGTGGAGGCCATCCGGACGGCGGAACGCAACACGTCGGGCGAGGTGAAGGTGCACGCCGAACGCCAGTGCCCCGGCGATGTCATGGCACGTGCCCGCGAGGTTTTCGTCAAGCTTGAACTGCACCGCACCCAACTGAAAAACGGCGTGCTGTTCTACATCGCCTTGGACGACCACAAGTTTGCCATCCTCGGCGATGCGGGCATCCACGCCGTGGTGCCGCCCGACTTCTGGGAAAGCACCAAAGAACTGATGCGCAGCCACTTCCGGGCAGGCCGCGTTACCGACGGCCTTTGTGCAGGCATCGAAAAGGCGGGGCACGAACTGCACGCGCATTTCCCGTACAAATCCGACGATGTGAACGAACTCTCCGACGACATCTCGTTCGGTGACTAAAGTGGCAAGTCGTAAGTCGTAAGCCATGAGTGCCGTTTTGGGCAATTTTTAGACAAATTGCTTGTAAAACGGGCAACAACTGCACCACTTACGACTTGCCACTTGCCACTTACGACTTTCCACTTACGACTTTTCCGTTGAAAACCTGCATCCTTATATTCCTGTTGCTTTTCAGCGTCACTTGGCTGCACGCCCAAGACGACGACATCCCTGCCCGTCCCAATCCGCCGCGATTGGTCAACGACCTTGCCGGTGTGTTGTCCGCCGACGAACGTGCGTCGCTGGAAAGCAAGTTGGTGGCTTACAACGACTCCACCTCCACGCAGTTTGCCATTGTCATCATCCGCACCTACGGCATCTACGACCGGGCCGACTACACTTTCCGGCTGGCGAACAAGTGGCAAATCGGGCAGAAGGGAAAGAACAACGGCTTGCTCATTACCGTTGCCGTTGACGACCGCAAGTACTTCATTGCCACCGGCTACGGCTTGGAAGGCTCCATTCCCGATGCCGTGGCGCGGCGCGTAGGCGAGCAGTATTTCAAGCCCAACTTCCGGGCCAACAACTATTACCAAGGCTTGGACGATGCCACCACGTACCTCGCCAGCCTGCCTGCCGATGAGTTCAAGGCCGAAGCCCGTGGCTCCGGTTCGGGTGGCGGGGGAGGCTGGTGGTTCATCATCGTGCTGTTGCTGATTTTTGTGGTGCTGCCGCTGATTTTCAGGGGC
>JALOMD010000130.1 GCA_025455595.1 Cytophagales bacterium
GAACGTGAGGTTTTCGAACAGCAGTTTGTCGCCGTAGGCTTTCGCAACGCCTTGCACTTCAATCACTTTGGTGCCAAGGCGCGGGCCGGGCGGAATGAAAAGCTCCAGTTTGTCTTCCTTCTGCCGGGTTTCTTCGCCGAGCAGTTTGTCGTAGGCTTGCAGGCGGGCCTTCGACTTGGCTTGCCGGGCTTTGGGGGCCATGCGCACCCACTCCAGTTCGCGTTCCAGCGTCTTCTGTCGTTTCGACTCCGACTTTTCCTCCTTCGCCAGCCGGTCTTTTTTCTGTTCGAGCCAAGACGAGTAATTTCCCTTCCAAGGAATGCCTTCGCCCCGGTCGAGTTCGAGTATCCAACCGGCCACGTTGTCGAGGAAATACCGGTCGTGGGTGACGGCAATCACGGTTCCTTTGTACTGTTGCAAATGCTGCTCCAGCCACAGCACCGACTCGGCATCCAAGTGGTTGGTCGGTTCGTCGAGCAGCAGCACGTCGGGTTCTTGCAGCAGCAGGCGGCACAGGGCCACGCGCCGCTTTTCGCCACCCGACAGGTTGCGGATTGGTGCGTCCGGCGGCGGGCAACGCAACGCGTCCATCGCCTTTTCCAGCTTGTTGTCGAGGTTCCACGCGTCCATTGCGTCGAGTTTCTCCTGCACTTCGGCTTGGCGGGCCAGCAGTTTGTCGTAGTCGGCATCAGGGTCGGCAAACTTCTCGTTGATTTCGTCGAATTCCTTGAGCAAGTCCACCACTTCCTGCGTGCCTTCCTTCACGATGTCCATCACGGTTTTGTCGGGGTCGAGCTGTGGCTCTTGCTCCAACATGCCCACCGTGTAGCCCGGCGAAAACACCACTTCGCCGAGGAAATTCTTGTCCACGCCGGCAATGATTTTGAGCAAAGTTGACTTACCCGAACCGTTCAGGCCCAGCACGCCAATTTTGGCTCCGTAAAAGAAGGACAGGTAGATGTCTTTGAGAATTTGCTTGTTGTTGGCGGGCAAGATTTTGCTCACCCGGTTCATGGAAAAGATGATTTTTTCGTTGCTCATAAGCGGTTTGGTAGATATAAGTACTCAGTGGTTGGTGGTTAGTCGTCAGTGGTTGGGTGTTTTGGGCAAAAATCGGCTAAAACGCTGGGGAAGCCTCACCCCCGGCCCCTCTCCCAGGGGAGAGGGGTGACTTTTCAACCCAACGAGCCTTTTGTAACAAACACGTTCGGATGAAAGGCTTGGCTTGCCGCAAGGCACACCCCTCTCCCGTGGGAGAGGGGCCGGGGGTGAGGCTTCCCCAGCGTTTTAAGCAAAAATCTCCCAAAACGGCAAAAAAGAAACAAAAAACGTGAAACGGACGTGTGGACGCATTGCTCTAATCCGGCAAATATCAGAAAAATACCGCAACCAAGTGTTGCACATTGTTTTTTAAAAAACATTATTTTGCAGTACCGAAAAATTACGGTTATTATTCAGGCCTATTTGCCAACCACTTGCAAACTTTTTGCGTCAAGGCATTTGATACTGAGCGAAGCGGTGCTTCCTCATCAGTATGTTTCATAACCAACCTGCGAAACCATGAACAATGTTGACTGGTCTGACGAATACGGCTACGTCCGTGAAGGCAAAGTCTATCTGAAGGGTTATTTCGACTACCCTGACCGTGAAATCGGCGATGTGCGCCAAAGCGTGGAGGCCAGTGTGGAGTATTTCCGCAAACGCTACGAGGTAGCCCAGCAAAAAGTGGCCGACCTGTACGGCTTGGTGGAGGCCGCCCAGAACAAAGGCTCGTACCTGATGAAACTGGTGCACCTGCGCAACTACTTCGCCGACTATGACGCACTGGGCGACTTCCCGGCCCTTTACAAAAAACTCGACGAATTGGAAGAAGGCCTGCGGGCCTCCATCTCCGTTAACCGTGACAGGAACCTTGAAATCAAGCAAGCCCTGATTGCCGAGGCCGAGCCTTACCGCCTCAGCACCGAATGGAAGGAGGCTGCCGACAAACTCCAAGAAATCAAGGAGAAATGGATCAAGACCGGGGCGGTGGTCAAGGAACACGAGGAACAAACCGAAAACACGTTCCGGGGCATCCTTGATGAGTTTTTCACGCGGCGCAAGACGTTCTTCAACCAGAAGATGCAGGAGCAACGCGACCGGATGAACCAGTACATGGAAATCATCCAAGAGGCCGAAAAGCTCAAGTACTCGCAAGACTGGGACGTGACCGTGACGGCGTTCAAGGCGTTGCAAGAACGTTGGCGCAACGTGGGCAAACTGCCGCCCGACAAAGTGACCAAACTTTGGAAACGCTTCCGCCGTGCCACCGACACGTTTTTCGAGCGGTACAACCAAGCCAAAGGCCTGCCGCCGCGCTTCACCAAACGCGTGGATCCCAAGCAGGCTGCCCAAGAAAAAATGGTGACCGAAGCCGAGGCCCTCTTCAACCACACCGACATGAACGCCGCCGCCGAACGCGGCAAGGCACTGCTCATGGAGTGGAAGAACTTGGGCGTGCCGTCGTTCAAGCAAGACCGGGTGCTGGCCGAACGCTTCCGCCTCGCCTGCGACCGGATTTTCGAGATGAATTACCTCATGCGGGTCATCAAACGCAAGCATTTCTTCTTTGAGAAAAAATCGCAGGAGGAGCAGCTCACCATCAAGGTGGCCACCATGAGCGACTTGATCCGCAAGGACAAGCAGATGATGGAGCTACAGGAAAGCGGCGCGGACATGAGCATGTACCAGCGGCCTGTTTACAACGCCAGCGGCGAACAACAGCCGCAACGCAGTCCCGGCAACCCGGCGGTGCAAAAACGGAAAATCCAAGTGAAGGAAACACTGTTGAACCAGTTCAAGGCCGAATTGGCCGAACTGCGCACCAACCGGCAGTTCAAATAGAAAAGTCGTAAGTGGAAAGTGCCAAGTCGCAAGTAGTCATTGGCCCGTCTTAGACAAAAATTGCTCAAAACGCTTTGGTGAATACTTATAAAAATCGTCTCGATCGTTTTGGGAAATTTGGATGGGTCAGTTAAAAAAGTTCGACAGTTCCACTTTTGAACTTACGACTTACCACCTACGACTTATTACTCATTTTCAAAAAAACACGCGGTTTCCCTTCGATTGTTGAAACATTTTCCCAATTTTCCGGTATTGGTTGGAAACATTTCGCCAACAGCCGGCCGTATGATATTTTTTACCCAATTTAATCCGTTTTTATTGATCAAACAGGAGAATGCCTATGTACTGGACACTCGAATTGGCCTCTTACCTCGAAGATGCCCCTTGGCCCGCCACCAAAGACGAACTCATTGATTTTGCCATCCGTTCAGGTGCCCCCACTGAGGTGGTCGAAAATCTCCAAGAACTGGAGGACGACGGACAGCCTTACGAAAGCATCGAGGAGATTTGGCCCGACTACCCAACCAAAGACGACTTTTTCTTCAACGAGGACGAATACTGAGTCAATTCAGAATTGTGAATTCAGAATTCAGAAAGCCTACAGACAGGTAAACTTTTGTCAATGGTTCCCTAAAACGCGAAAACCCCGGCTGGCCGGGGTTTTCGCGTTTCGGGCAAAAATTGCCCAAAACGGCTGGGCTTGTCAGAACCTTGATTTTCAAATGATTCACAGATTGCCATGATTGAAAAACTCATATCAATTCAAAAGACTGAATGCGTAAATAACCTTGCGTAAACGTTTGATTGTCAACGATTTTTGTATTCCGAAATCCGCATTCCCACTTCCGAATTGGCATCATGTCCATCACGAAAATCACCATAAAGTCACGGTTCAGACAAAAAAGGCGTTTTAGGCAAAATTTGCCCAAAACGCCTTCTGACCTCTGACCTCTGACTTCTGACCTCTGACCTATTTTATCAGTCTGAATTCCGTGCGGCGGTTGGCTTGGTGTTGTTCTTCGGAGCAGTTCACGTCGTCGCGGCAGTCGTTGGCGAGGCGAGACTCGCCGTAGAATTCGCGCATCCGGATGCGTGACGCACTCACACCTTTCTCAATCAGGTAATTGACCGAGGCCTGCAACCGGCGGCGCGACAGGGCGTAGTTGTAGTTTTGCGTGGCCCGCGAATCGGCAAACGAGGCGGCGGAGATTTTGTAACCGGGGTTGGATTTCAGCGTTTCCACGATTTCGTCCAGCACCGACACTGCGTCCGTGCGGATGTCCGACTTGTCCAAGTCGAAATAGATCAGCCGCACATCGGCTGGATCCACGCGGCCGGGCAGCTTGTAGGTAATCAGTTCGCAGTCTTTGGTGATGTTGCGGCCGTTCTTGAACACGTAAAACTCGGTGCGGCGGTTCAGTTGGTGTTCCACTTCGGTGCAGGCGATGCCGTCCTTGCATTGGTTCACAGGCAGATTTTCGCTGTCGCTTTCTTTTTTCAGGCGGTCTTTTTTAATACCGGCTTTCACCAAGTAGTTGTAGGCCGCGTCGGTGCGCCGCGCCGACAGTTTCACGTTGTACGGGTCATTGGTGCCGCGCGAGTCGGTGTGCGAAGCCACCAGAATCTCAATGTCCTTTTGTGTTTTCATCAATTTTATCACATTCGCCAGCACCGGCCGCGCATCAGCGCGGATGTTGAACTTATCAAAGTCGTAATAGATGTTGTCCAGCGAATACAGTTTGCGGTTTTCGTCGCAGTCGGCGGGCAGCGGGCGTTTGCCTGCTTTTTCGGCCGCCAGCCGTGCGGCCAGCGTAGAGTCGGTGATGAACTGCAACGCTTCGTAGAGTTTTTCGCCGGGCTTGCGGCCTTCGGTGCTCACGTTCTTGGCAACCGTTGCCGTGTCGCGTTTGCCCGTTACGACATATTTTTTATCCGGCTTCAGGTTGAAGGTGAACAGTCCGTTTTGGTTTTTGCCCGGCAGCAGCACGTCTCCGCCGCCTTCCTCGGTCAAAGTAATGGGTACGTCGCGCAGGGTGTCTTGCGGATTTTCGTTTTCGTAGGCATAGACAAACAGCCGAATCGGCGCGGGCAGGCGTTTGAACTGGTAGATGTCGTCGTCGGCACCGCCGCGTTCGCGGTTCGAACTCAGGTAGCCTTTTTTGGTTTTGTCGTCGAACACCAGCCCGAAGTCGTCTTTCTTCGAGTTGATCGGGAAGCCCATGTTTTCCACTGTGCCGGGGTTGTTCAGGTCGGTCTCGAACACATCCAAGCCGCCCAAACCGGCGTGGCCGTTGGAGGCGAAGTACAGCTTGTTTTTCTCGTCCACGAACGGAAACATCTCGTTGCCCTCGGTGTTAATGGCGCGGCCCATGTTTTCGGGCGTGCCCCACGTGTCGCCGGTCTTGGTCACTTTGTACACGTCGGTTCCGCCCACGCCGCCCGGCATGTCAGACACGAAGTACAGCGTGTTGCCGTCGGGACTCAACGCCGGGTGGCCCACCGAATAGTTCTTGTTGTTGAACGGCAGTTCCTTGGGTCGGCTCCACGGGCTGGTGCTGTCTTTGCGGGTGGCCGTGTAGATTTTCAGCTTGATCACCTTGTCGTCGCTTTTCTGCGCCGTGCCAAGGTAGTTGTTGCGCGTAAAGTAAATGGTGTTGTTGTCAGGAGTAAACGCCGCCGGGCCTTCGTGAAACTTGCTGTTGATTTTCTTGTCAAACTGCATCACGCGGGCATCTTTGTTCACGCCGGTGGTGTCTTTGGGGAAATTGGTGCCGTAGTAGCCCAGCGTGCGGGTGTCGTTGCTGGTCAGGCGGGTTTCGTCGTAGTGCAGGCTCTTGAGTTTGCTGTCGTACGAGTCGGCACTGGTGTAGCGGTCAATGCCGGTGTCGGTGTCGTAGGGCAGGGCGCGGATGCCCGAACTGTCGGCATAGTACAAATCCAAGAACGCCGAGTTGTTCCAAGCGTACACGCGTTTCGAGGCCGCGCTGGGCCGCCTGCCCGACACGAAGACAAGCCCCTTTTCGTGGTAGGTGGGGCTGAAATCGGCCTGCGGCGAGTTGATGTCGGTGGTGAAAAGCTTGTACTCAACCGAGTCGGCGTAGATTTCGCCGAGGTTGTCGTAGGTTTTGGCAAAGGCCGCGCCGCGCGGGTCGCCGGAGTTGAGTTGTTGGTACTTGCTGTACCAAACCTTGGCTTCCTCGTACTTTCCGTTCTGCGACAGCGACTCGGCAAAAGCCAGTGCGGCTTTGGCATCGGCGGCATCTTTGCTCACCACCTTGCGGTAGAGGCGTTCGGCGTTTTTGCTGTCGCCCACCCTGCGATAGCTGTCGGCCAAGTTTTTCTGCACCTGCAAGTCCGAGCTGTCCTTCTTCATGTACTGTTCGTACAGTTCGATGGCGTTGGCGTACTTAAGGCGTGCGTATTCACGGTCGGCCTGTTTCTTCAAGCCTTGCGCGTACACCTGCCCGCTCAGGAAAAGCATGAACAGCAACGACAAAAAAGAATATTTCCTTATCATTTTATCAGTACTTGTTTTGTATTGAAAGAGTAGTCAGTGGTTAGATTAATTCAGAAACGCAAGTTCGGCGAAGCCAATTATGAATGTGGAATTATGAATTACTGCTGTTACGCACAGATTCGGAAATCACTGTGCAAATGCACTTTCCGAACAGAGAAAAAGCTGTTTTAAGCAATTTTCAGTAAACCCATTCGTGGCACACGCAAGCGTTTTGGGCAAAATTTGCTTAAAACGGCTTTATTGTCAGAACCATGATTCGTAGGATTCAAGGATTGCCTTGATTGAAAAACGACTAATCATGTTCATCTTTTAATCCTATGAATCATGGTTCTGACAGATATGCCGTTTTGAGCAAAAAACGCCCAAAACGGCATATCTGTCAGCAAACAAATAATTCATAATTCTGAATTCTTAATTAAAAATATCTCGGCGACAGCACCTTGGCTTTGTCGAAGCCGAACTCGTAGCGGAGCATGATTTCGTGCGTGCCCGCGTTGTATCGTTGCAGCGCGTTGGTGCCGTAGTCGAAAGCGTAACCGATGCGGAACTGCGGCGTAACCTGAAACTCGGCCATGCCCAAAATGGCCGCCCCCGTGCGGTACGATGCCCCCACGCCAAACCGGTCATAGAACCAGAAGTTGGTGTTGATGTCGAATTGCACCGGCGCACCCGTCACGAACTTGGTCAGCAGCGAAGGCTTCCACACCACCGACGG
>JALOMD010000131.1 GCA_025455595.1 Cytophagales bacterium
GGGACTTTCAATGTCTTGCCCCCGGCTTTAGCCGGGGGAACGGCGGCGTTTTGAGCATTTTTTGCCTAAAACGCCGCCAAAAATCAGAACTTTAAACAACCTCTTAGGCAAAATTTACCCAAAACGCCTATTGCTACACCTTTACCCAAGACTAAAGACCCAAGACCCAAGACTTACTGTTTGACCACCTTCAGCGTCTTGGCTTGGCCTTGGCGGTTCACTTGTACCATGTACAAGCCGCTGGGCAGGCTTTCGGTATCGAGAGCGATTTCGCTGTTGCCGGTTTCCGGCGCGTGGCGGCGGTTATACACCACCGAGCCTTTGCCGTCGAACACCCGCACGTCCACCGGGCCGGCGTTGTCGCCCACCAGCAGCAGGTTGATACGGCCGCTGAACGGGTTGGGGTAGGCCGTCAGCAGTTCCAGTCCGTCGGCGGTGGCGGCCAGGATTTCTTCGGCACCTTCGCGACCTCCGCCGCAGCGTGCCCCGCTCGATGCCTTGGTGTTGCGCTTGGTCTTGCCTTTTTCGTCAACCCAAGAGATGATGGTTGTGTTGGGGCTGCCCGGAACCGTGACGGTTTCGAAGAACGAGTCGCCGGGCGGGGCAATGACCGTGTTGCGCTGGCTGGTACGGAACACCTCCCACGTCACCCGCACATTGAACGGGTTGGGGTTGCGGATGCGCCAGCGGCGCGTGGAGTCGGGCCGGGCCGAACACAACGAGGTCAGGTTCAGGTTTTGGATGAACGCAGGCGTGAAATTCACCGTTTGCACGGCGGTCTCGGCATTGACCAGCCCGAAGCCCGTCCGGAAGTCGAATCCTGCATCGAAAGACGGCGTATTCGGGTCGTCCATGTCAACGGCGGTGAGTTGCAATACGCCTTTGATGGCCGTGGGTGTCAGTACGTTAAGCTTGTTGGCTTCCAGCATCAAGGCGGCTACGGCGGCCACGTGCGGCGCGGCTGCCGATGTGCCGAAGAAATTGGGAAACTGGTCGCCGTCTTGCGGAATCAATTGGCCGAAGAAAGTGGTATTGCCGCCGTCCGGGCCGGTCACTTCGGGCTTGGGCCGCACCACCGGGCCGATGGCGTTGCCCTGCAAGTTGCGCAGGATGGGTGTGCCGCCCAAGGCCGAAAACGACTCGATGCGCGGCGGAGGCAAAGGAGGCACCGGTGGCAATGGCTCCGGCGGCATTGGCATGGCCGACCAAGGTGGAGCTCAGGATGCCCGGAATGGCCGGATTGGTCAGGAAAAACGCACCTGATCCGAAGTTGATGTACTTCAACCGCCGGGGATCAGGCCCGGCGAATTTGAGAATCACCAAGAAAAACGTTTGCCGGGGCGTATTGTTGGTGTAGCCGAATATCTCCACTGGTTCGCCGGAGAGCAAATTGTTGGCGGCAGAGCCAGCCACTACTGTTCCCAGCGAGTCCAGCAAGTAAATATCCAAGTCGCTTTGGGCACCTACGCCAGTGGCGGAGAAAAACGAGTCGTCCCACTGGAAAGAGAAAATGGCTTGGCCGCCGCGCGGGATGAAAACCGGCTGGTTGTAACGCGGCGCGGCACCCGGAGCACTGAAATTGTGGGCGGTGCCGTTGCCCGCTCCCAGAAACTCGACGGTGCTGGGCCGGTATTCGCTTTCGTAGGAAGCCCGTGCCTGGTTGCCCGCCGAGGACAAATAAGTCACACCCCGTGCCTGCGCGGCATCAACGGATTGGGCAATGATGCCGTCTTGGAAAAACGGCTCGGCGAAATAGATCACATCATCCACAATGATGTTGCAACCGGCGTTTGCCAACTCGGTGATGCCTTGGGCAAAATCGGCTTGGCCCAGAAATGCCGTGCGGAAAGCCATTTGCGCACCCGGAGCCACATCGTGGACGAGTTCGGCCATGCCGCGCCCTTCGTCAATGGCTTGGGTCAGCGTGCCGGGAAACTCTCGCAGCACTTGCACGGGCGTGGTGTAGCCGTTCGGGTTGCCGGGGCCGGGCAGGTCGCCGCTACGCACACCGGCATCGGCACCGCCCAGCAGGTTGTAGCTGTTGGACATCACGCCGATTTTGTTGCCGAGTCCGTCCACGCCGAAACGCCGCCGGGCAATGCCGCCGCGCATGGACGAGTCGCCCTGCGAGGTGACCGCCCCGATGTTGGTGGCGGGCCGGTAGGCGGGCGAGGCGAATTGCAAACCGCCGACGCTCTCCATTTCCCTGATAGACGTGATGGGCATCAGGCCCGAAACCACGCGGCCGTAAACAGCCGTCACGGTCATGCCGCGCCGTTCGAGTTCGGCACGCAGGGCTTGCACGTCGCCGCGAGCCACTGCGTCAATCACCACTCGGTCGCCCACCACTTGCAGCAACGAGTTCTCAGGCTCAAATCCCGAACGGCCGCTGCGCCGGCGACCGGCGGCTTGGTAGTCGTTTTGCAGTTCCACCAAGTCACTGCTCACTTTCGAGCTTGACTTGGACGGGAGGGGTTGGGCAGCCGGAGCAGCCAGTTGCGGGTCGCCCACCACTTGGGCACGCAGCGTTGCGGGGTAGAGCAGACCCAAAAGCAACGCAAACCGGTAAATGCGGTTCAGTAGGTTTTTGTTCATGGATGAAGTAGATTGTTTTGTGGTAGAAATGCGGCCTCAATATATGCCATCGGACGAAAACACAAACAACGGTTCGTCGAAAAGGTGTTTGCCGTTCGTGCTGATTCGTACGAATCCGGCTGCGTTTTTTTAGTTGTCCGATTTCCTTCTATTTTTGCCGCGTCTTCATTCAGTCCACTTAATCCGCTTGCGTCTCATGAGTGTTTTAGTCAATAAAAATTCCAAAGTCATTGTCCAAGGGTTCACTGGCTCCGAAGGCAGCTTCCACGCCCAGCAAATGATCGAATACGGCACCAACGTAGTGGGCGGCGTTACGCCCGGCAAAGGCGGTTCCGTTCACTTGGAACGGCCGGTGTTCAACAGCGTACGCGAGGCAGTGGCGCAAACCGGAGCCGACGTTTCCATCATTTTCGTTCCCCCGGCGTTTGCCGCCGATGCCATCATGGAAGCCGCCGACGCAGGCATCAAGGTCATCATCACCATCACCGAGGGCATACCGGTGCGCGACATGATTCCGGTGAAGGAATTCGTGAAAAAGAAAAGCGCGGTGTTGATCGGGCCGAACTGTCCGGGTGTGATCACGCCGGGCGAAGCCAAGGTAGGCATCATGCCGGGCTTCGTGTTCAGGCCGGGTCGCGTGGGCATTGTGTCCAAGTCGGGCACGCTGACTTACGAGGCCGCTGACCAAATCGTAAAAGCAGGCTACGGCATCTCCACGGCCATCGGCATCGGCGGCGACCCCATCATCGGCACCTCGACCAAGCAGGCCGTGGAAATGCTCATGAACGATCCCGACACCGATGCCATTGTGATGATTGGCGAAATCGGCGGCAGCTACGAGCCGGATGCCGCCCGCTGGATCAAGGGAGACGGCAACCGCAAGCCCGTGATTGGCTTTATCGCCGGCCAAACCGCCCCTAAAGGCCGCCGCATGGGTCACGCCGGTGCCATTATCAGCGGGGCCGACGAAACCGCCAGTGCCAAAATGGAAATCATGCGTGAAAACGGACTGCACGTAGTGGCATCACCCGCCGACATCGGCGACACGGTAGCCAAAGTGCTGGGCAAGTGATTCGGGAACAAAGCTTCATAAGTACCCGGTCTTGAGTCGTTAGTCTTGGGTCTTGAGTAAAAAACAGGATTCAAAACATTGAAAACCAGTGTGTTGAAAATGGATTTCCTTTTTAAAATAGCCTAAACTAAATATACGCGGATACTTAAAACAAAAAGCCCACGTCTTGCAAGACGTGGGCTTTTTGTTTGGGAAGCCGACATCAGTACCCAATAGTTTTCACTGTTCTTGTTCCTCTTTGCGTTCTCTGCGAAAACCTTTGCGCCTTTGCGTGAAAAAAAACTGTTGCACGCAAAGGCGCAAAAAGACAACGCAAAGGGCACAGAGAGGCATGGCGGTAATACCAAGATTTCTGCTTGTAACTCCGAGTGTTATTCGGAGACCATCCGAAGGATGGTTTGCTGTAACCAAAGCACGCTGGCGCGTGTTCTCTGAATAACATTCTACGAGCGGAAGTCTTAAATACGTTGTTCTTCAAATTTTTGCTCAGGATTCAATTGTCTTTGACCGAGCAATCCGCTTCCGTACCACTGCCCATTTAGTCCGTTTCGTACACAGGCTTGGGGATGATTTTCTACATTTTTTGCCCAAAACGGATGGCAAACCCGGTTTTTAAGCTCTGTGGCAACAGGCACAACCTTTTTTTACTCTTAGGCGCAAGCGACGGAATACAAACGGGCTTGTTTATAATAGCAGACGACGACTTGGCGAAAGCCAATCAAGATATTGAAGAGTAGAGTGGGTTAGATTAAAATAGACGGTGGTTTCGCTGAAAACAGTTGGCAACATTTGCCAACTGTTTTTTATTTTTTGGCAGTTCGGGAATTGTTGGACAATCAGGTGGAGTACACATATACCGTCTCCGGGGCCTGTGGCACACAGGCCCGCAGCATGGTTAGGCAACGGCCTGCGTGCCACAGGCCCCGGTGGTTAGCGTTGGCCGAATCTACAACAACGGTGTTTCTACGCTACAGACGTGCCTGAAAAGTATTGGTAAAGAACCAAGTGTTTTGGGCAAAAATTGCTCAAAACGCCGAAAGCCCAGCTACGAAGAAAATCCTCATCATGAGGCGAAAACGCCGGGGCGAGGTTTCCACAAGCCGAGCTGAAAACATGACTAAAACTTGTTTTTTGAGCCTTTTTGACCAAGGAATGAATCTTTCAACCAATCTGACAACGGCTCGTAACCGAGCCGGAATATGGATGGTTTTCAGTAACAAAGAAGGTTATGCTTTGGAATAAAATGGTTCTCGTGTTGTCGGCTGTGTTGCTGTCAATTTGGATTGTCGGATTCTACGGATTTCACACCAGCCTGAACGGCTACTTGCACTTGCTCCCTTTGTTGTCTGTAAACTGTGCATTGTCTTGTCTGATGCGCAAGGAAAAACGTCGTCTCGAAGACAGCCAAGGCACCCAGCCTACTGAAGAAACCGTGCGCCAGCAAAGTGCGAGACAACTGTTGCACACCCGGTCGTAGTTATCCCGCCTTGTCTGAATCCACTGTTGAAATGTCAAAAACTCCTGTTGTCTATTCAACAGTCGCTTGCTTGTTGTATTTGTTCCGGTACTCGACCGGGGCGATGCCCGTAATTTTCTTGAACAGACTTCTGAACGCCTTGGTGTCCGAATAACCTACATCGTACATCACCTCGTTGATATTTTTTCGGCTCGTTTCAAAGCTTTTCTTTGCAGCCTCTATTTTTACACGCTGCACATATTCCACCACAGTGTTTGCCGTCGCCTTTTTGAACCGGCGTTCAAAACTGCGGCGGCTCAGCGACAGCATGGAAGTCAGTTGTTCCACGGTTATTTTGTCTTGGTAGTTGCTCTCAATGTATTCTTGCGCTTTTTTCACCGATTCGTCGGCGTGTCCTTTCTGTCCCTGAAAAATTGCGAAAGACAATTGGCTGTTACGGCCTATTTCTATGGCAAACACTTTGGCACTGAGTACGGCCATGTCACGGCCAGCGTATTTCTCGATCAAGTGCAAAATCAAATTCAAGTAAGAAAAAGCCCCGCCGCTTGAATAAAGGCCGTTTTCGTCGGTGATGATTTTCTCGGTCACCAATTGCACGTCAGGAAACAACTGCATGAATTCGCGGGCGGCCATCCAGTGCGTGGCGCATTTCCTCCCTGCCAACAGGCCTGTGGATGCCAACAAAAACGCCCCCTTGCAAAGGCTTGCCACCTCCGCTCCGTTGCGGTACTGCTTTCCGATCCAAGCAACCATGTCCCGGTTCAGGCTCAAAGCGTTTTCGATTTCCCCGTCCACGGCGGGAATAACCACCAAGTCGGTTCGCTCCACCTCTGGCAATAACAAATCGGCGTGAATCGTGTACAGGCCGCCGCTCAGTAGGATTTCCTTGGCAAGCCCCACCAGTTGTATCTCGAACAAGGGTGGTGCACCCTGCGCCTTGTAGAACTGGTTCACTTGGGCAAACAGTTGCCGTGGGCCTTCCACGCTACTGAGGATGGCACCGTGAGGAACGAGAATCGAGATGTGCTTCATGGCTCTGGCGGAAGTTGGATAGAGACGGACACTGAACTGGAACCAAGCATCCGGTCTCGGAGAAAAATGTCGGAATTCACCCCTTATATTGACGCAATTGCCCTACCACGGATGCAACCGACAGATTTATATTTGCATCATTGAAAGTGATAAAAATATTGACAATAAAAATAAAACAAGGGACGGAAAGTGCGGAAACCTGTCTCGTCAAGATGTGAAGCGGCTGTTTGCCGTTGCCTGCTTGGTGCTGGTTGAAAAGCCTTGTGCAAATCAGAGAAAAACTGTTTGGTAGCGTTTTTTCTGTAAGAGTGTTTGAAGCCGGGAGTTTTTGCGCAAGAAAAAATAAGTAGAACGACTACGCATTGCTCCGCGAGCCGAAAACGCTTGGCAAATAATAATTATTTATTCACTTAAACAAATAAAAAAATGGTAAAAATTAATCCTTACCTCAACTTCGACGGCAACACGGAAGAGGCCTTCCGGTTCTACCAATCGGTGTTCGGCGGCGAGTTCTTGGCAATGCAACGCTTCAAAGAAACACCGGAAGCCGACAAGCTTCCCGCCGATGCCCAAGACAAAATCATGCACGTGACACTGCCCATTGGCGACAACATCCTGATGGGTACTGACGCGCTGGAATCCATGGGGCCGCCGCTGACGATGGGCAGCAATTTCTCGCTTGCCATTGATGCCGAAAGCAGAGAAGAAGCCGACCGGATGTTTGACAGCCTCTCTGCCGGAGGCCAAGCAACCATGCCGTTGCAGGACACTTTTTGGGGTTCTTATTTCGGAATGCTCACCGACCGGTTTGGTGTGCAGTGGATGGTCAGCTACGACCCGAAACCGGTCTATGCATAGGCAGACAGGTGCGTCGGTTGTACCGTCCTGCTGTTGCCCATACTTCGAACGGCGTTTTGGACAATTTTTGCCCAAAACGCCGTTCTTCAAACAGATTTCACTTCAACCTTACCTTCATGAAACGCGACAAGATTATTTTTTGGACAGCCACCATTGTCATTTTCCTGTTTGAAGGCGTTTTGCCTGCCCTTACCTCGCAAACCGAAGTAGCCAAGGAAGGCATACGGCATTTGGGCTATCCTGAGTACTTCGGCAATGCACTGGTGGTTTTCAAAGTGTTGGGAACACTGGCGTTGGTTATTCCCCAAGTTCCGCCCCGCTTGAAAGAGTGGGCCTACGCCGGATTCGTGTTTGATTTCATCTTCGCTTCCATCAGTCATTGGGCCGTGGACGGACTGGATTTCCAAACGTTCTTTCCGCTCGTCGTGCTGGCGATTCTGATGGTGTCTTATGTGTATTATCACAAGTTGAACGCCGCCAAACTGGTATCGTACCAAAGATAGTCGGCAGCCGAAATTGCAGAGACACACCTACGCAAACGAACAGAAAAATGGTTGAAGTTTTCAAGACCAACGTAACGGATCACTTCAAAGCCAATCAATTGCTGGAGAGGATACACCAGACGGGGCTGAACTACCACGCCAATTTTGATCTTGACGATTGTGACCGGATTTTGCGCGTCAAATGCCCGACAGGATTGGTCGAGGCATCGCTTCTGATTGAATTGCTGCGGGAGCAAGGTTACCATGCCGAGGTATTGCCCGATTAGCCGAAAAAGTACAAAACATCTGTTAAAATGCCGTTTTGGGCGTTTTTTATCCAAAATGACAAAAAACAAACAAAAAAAGCCTTTTTTGCGAAAGGCTTTTTTTGTTTGTACAGACGTTTTGGGCAAAATTTGCCCAAAACGCCTTTGTCCTATAGAGGCATACATCAACTGTTCACAACCGAACCGCCGTTGACGTGGATGGTCTGTCCGGTGATGTAGCTTGCGTCGCGGGAGGCGAGGAACACATAGGCCGGGGCCACCTCAGACGGTTGCCCGGCGCGGCCCATGGGCACATCCTGTCCA
>JALOMD010000132.1 GCA_025455595.1 Cytophagales bacterium
CCACTTGCCACTTACGACTACAAAGTACGGCCAAATAAATAAAAGATAAAAATATCTTTTTATACTAAAATCAACTTTTTACCTTTGTCCCGACCAAGGCCGCCCGACCCACGGCGAGCGGCTGGCTCGCACGCAAGTCACTGGCTTGCAAATTGTTACACATTCACACCTTTTGTTTTACGCTATACTCCCATGACCGCAACAGAAAGTATCCAACTGGCCCCCGTACACGCCAACGCCGACTTCAAAGTGATGCAAGTGACCGGCGGGGCCGGACAAGCCATGCCCACCCACTACGCCAGCCACGACGCGTTCCTGACAGTGCTGCAAGGCGAAGTGATTGTCGAAATGAACGGTGCCGAACACCGCCTGAAACCCACCGACACGCTGGCGATTCCAGCCCGCAAGCCCCATTCGCTGCGGTCGCAGTCGGCTTTTCGGATGCTGGTGGTGCTCAAAGCCGATGCCCGCATTGAGTTCGGCGGGTGACACGGCGTTTTGGGCGAAAATTGCCAAAAAGTGGTCAGTGGTCAGTCGTCAGCGGTCAGTAAAAAAGCCGTCAGTAATCTGATAATCAGATATTTGCAATGTATTTCATATAACGAAAACAACGCATAGAAACCATTGCAAGCGTCTGACTTTCGGTTGCTTGTGATTTGATTTTAACTGACCACTACCCACTGACGACTTACCACTTACCACTTACCACTCAGTAAACCCTATGAACATCTCCCAACAAATCCTCAGTGACATTATTGTCCACAACAAATATGCACGGTTTGTTCCTTCCCTGCACCGCCGCGAGACCTGGGAAGAAATTTGTGAGCGATATGCAGCCATGATGATCGAGAAGTATCCGGTCATTGCCGGTGACATCGAACTGGCGATGCAGTGGGTCTTGGACAAAAAAGTGCTGCCTTCCATGCGGGCCGTTCAGTTTGCCGGCCCCGCCATTTCCCGCAACAACAGCCGGATTTACAACTGCGCCTACATGCCCGTCAATCACATCAAGGCGTTTTCTGAGGCGATGTTTCTGCTTTTGGGAGGAACGGGTGTAGGTTATTCGGTACAGAAGCATCACGTGGCGCAGTTGCCGCCCATCCGGAAAGCGATTAAGAAGAAGCGGTTTCTGGTCAACGATAGCCTCGAAGGCTGGGCCGATGCCATCAAAGTGCTGACCAAGGCCTATTTTGGCATCAGCGAATACATGCCTGTTTTCGATCTGTCCGACATCCGCCTGAAGGGCATGCCCCTGATTACCGCCGGAGGAAAAGCCCCCGGACCTGAGCCGTTGCAGATCTGCATCGCCCACCTGACGGCCATTTTAGATAGAAAGCGGGACGGCGAGCAACTCACCCCGCTGGAGTGCCACGACCTGATGTGCCACATTGCCAACGCAGTGCTGGCGGGCGGTATCCGGCGTTCGGCCATGATTGCCTTGTTCTCGTACGGCGACGAAGAAATGCTCACCTGCAAATACGGCAACTGGTGGGAAGTGAACGAGCAACGCGGACGTGCCAATAATTCCGTCGTGCTGGAACGGGGTAAAATTACCGAAAGGGAATTTTTCAGCCTCTGGGAGAAAATCGAACTGTCGGGTTTTGGTGAGCCGGGCTTTTACTTCACCAACCATGTGGAATGGGGCACCAATCCCTGCGCTGAGATTTCGCTGCGGCCTTTCCAGTTTTGCAATCTGTGCGAGGTGAACGCCTCCAACATCGAAAGCCAGCACGATTTGAACGAACGGGTGCGTTACGCGGCGTTCCTGGGCACGTTGCAGGCCGGTTTCACCAATTTCCACTACCTGCGCGACATCTGGGAAACCACCACCCGCCAGGACGCATTGATTGGCGTGGGCATGACGGGCATAGCCAGCGGAAGTGTATTGCCGTTGGACTTGCAGGAAGCCGCTTCGGTGGCTATGCAGACCAATGCCATCGTGGCCCGGCGGATTGGCATCCAACCGGCGGCCCGCTGCACCACCATCAAGCCGTCGGGTACTACTTCGTTAGTGCTGGGTACTTCCTCGGGCATCCACGCCTGGCACAACGATCATTACGTGCGGCGCATCCGCATCGGCAAGAACGAGGCTCTGTACCATTACCTCAAACAAAACCATCCGGTGTTGATAGAAGACGACCTGCTGAATCCGAAGCAAGGCATCGTATGCATTCCGCAGAAAGCTCCCGAAGGCAGCATCACCCGTCAGGAAGACGTGCTGGATTTGCTCGGTCGCATTCGCCGGTTCAGTGAAGAATGGGTAAAGAGCGGCACCCGCGACGGGGTCAATACCAACAATGTGTCGGCCACGGTTTCCATCAAGGCAAACGAGTGGGAAAAAGTAGGAAAGTGGATGTGGGAAAACAAAGCCAGCTACAACGGCCTGAGTGTATTGCCGTTTGACAACGGCAACTACAAACAGGCTCCGTTTACAGACATCACCGCCGGGGAATATGAGCAGATGGAACAAGCATTGACACGGCTGGATTTGACCCAAGTGATAGAATCAGACGACGAGACGCTTCATAACCTGGAAGCCGCTTGTGCCGGCGGGCAATGCCAGATCTAATGTGATATTGGATAACACGGCGTTTTGGGCAAAAAACGCCCAAAACGGACGCATGTAGCACATGCTTCAGCCTGTGCACCACGCCGAGGCGTGGTTTCACTACAGCGCAAATGCAAAATAGTATGTTTTGCAAGTGCAAAACCTGCCTGTAGATAAGTCCCGACAAGTCGGGACGCACAGGCTAAAGCATGTGCTACACACGTCCGTTATTGAATTTTAAACAGCCCTCAAAACTCTATGAAGAAAGAAACCTACAGACAATCCATTGCGGAAGAGATTGCTAACTCGATCACCCACGGCATAGGCGCACTGTTGAGCATCGCCGGGCTTGTCATTCTTGTCGTATTTGCCTGCCTGAGGGGTGATGTCTGGCACGTGGTGAGTGTTACTATTTTTGGCACCTGCCTGGTGCTGCTGTACACGGCTTCCACGCTTTACCATAGTTTTCAATCCGAAAAAGCGAAGCGCATTTTTCGAATCATGGATCATGCCGCCATCTATCTGCTGATTGCCGGTTCGTATACGCCATTCACCTTAACCTTGCTGCGGGGCGGATGGGGCTGGAGCCTGTTCGGGATAGTTTGGGGGCTTGCTTTGGGCGGCATTGCGTTCAAACTCTTTTTCGTAAGCCGTTTCAATGTCCTGTCCACTATCGTTTACCTGCTAATGGGGTGGATGGTCGTGGTGGCCGGTGGACCGTTGCTGGAAAATGTGCCTGCCAATGGATTGTATTACCTGCTGGCCGGAGGGGTCGCCTACAGTTTGGGAACCGTTTTCTATTTGTGGGAAAAATTGCCTTTCCATCATGCCATCTGGCATTTGTTTGTATTGTCAGGCAGCGTCTGTCATTTCTTTGCGGTTTTGTTGTATGTGCTTCCCGTGCGGGCGTAATGCCGCTTTGCCGCACACAACGGGGCGGTTGGTGTTGTCTTGCAGGCGTTTTGGGCAAAAATTGTCCAAAACGCCTGCAAGAAGCAACGCAAGTTTTTTAGATTTACTATAAGCTGAAAATGAGCAAGTTACATGGTTTTCGCGAAAATAATTTCTGTAAGAAAAGGCGTTTTGGGCAATCCCGACTTGTCGGGACACAACTTATAACCGCTTGATTATCAGCC
Organism: Cytophagales bacterium; assembly: GCA_025455595.1. Lineage (GTDB taxonomy): Bacteria > Bacteroidota > Bacteroidia > Cytophagales > 172606-1 > Xanthocytophaga. The sequence goes on from JALOMD010000132.1 coordinate 3,685, forward strand.
TATAGTAACTATTTTCATTCACCGTTCGTGGTTTTGTTCGCATTGGCCGTGGCTGCAACGGACGTTGTATCACCTGCTTCTACAAACGCAAGCACCTGCTTCATCACCTCCGGCGACCGCAGGTTATGGTCGCTTCCCTTCGTCAGTGCCAGTTCTGCTTTCCGCCACGCCGCGTAAAGCCGCCGGGCGTTTTCCACCGGTGTTTCCGCATCGTGCGTGGCGTGGACAATCAGACCCGGAAAATCCAAGTGCCGGGCAAAAAACGGGGCCGAAAAGTAGCCCGGCGGATGGCCGATGGTTTTCTCGAACTGTTCGGCTGTCAATTTCAATGTGCGGGCGGTAAGTCCCAAGGTTGTTTTGAAAAACTGGAAAAACTCTTGTGCTTCGCCCGGTGCGGCCATGACCACCAGTTTGCGCGGCGACAGTTCCGGTTTCCGGTAGAAAGTGTAAACAGCCGTAAACCCGCCGATGGAATGCCCGATTGCAGCGTGCAAATCCCCCACCCCGGCCAGCAGTTTTTCGATGGCTTGGCTGTAGAGCGGCACGGTCATGGCTTTGCCGGTGCTCAGGCCGTGGCCCGGCGCGTCAATGGCATAGACCGAGTACTCGCTTTCGTCGAAAGCCTCCACGTACTTTTTCCACCGGAAAGCGTGGCTCTGCCAGCCGTGCAGCAGCAGCACGTTCTTCCTGCCCCTGCCCCACCGGTAGGCTTGGATGGTGTCTCCGCCCGACTCGAAACTGAATTTTTCCGCCGAATCGAAGAACGCATGGTGATGCGCAGCCAGTTTGCTTCTAAACGGATGGCAAAACAAGGCGAAGCCCATTTTGGCCGCCCGGCGAGGAACAGTGATTGCCAGCAGGTTCAAATACTGGCCGATGATGATGGAGATGAATTGTTTCATGGGCGTTGCTTTTTACGTAATGTCCAGATACCAATCGGTATCTAAAGGGGCAAATTTTTTTAGGTACTTGGCAGAAATTGGTTTGCATTGTTTCTGATGCACAAAATCCGCCGCAACCATTTGGTTTTCATCTGTTTGTGATTCGATTTTGGCTGGCGACTTCATCACTGGACAAAAGAAAAAAGACGAAAGAGGGTTTGCCGGGCCGCTCTTTTTTCTTTGCTCTTTTGCTCCAGTAGGATGACTGACCACTGACGACTTTGTACTTACAACACTATTTCGCTCAACTGTTGATTCAGGTGTTTGATTACCCGGCGGATATCGTCGTTGTTTCCGTGCAATTTGCTCATCATAATCCCTCCCTCCAAGGAAGCGATGACGACAGTGGCATAATACTCCTTGTCAACGGAAGGCTTGATTTGGTTGTGGGCAATCCCGTTGTCAAGAACCGCAATCAGCGATTGGCGCAAGGTGGAGAAGGCTTTCAACGCCTCGTTGCGCAAGGCAGGATGCGCGTCGTCGGCTTCGATGGCGGCATTCAGCAAAGGGCATCCGCCTGCCAAAGGCGAGTCGGTGGTGTATGATTCGAAGAAGCTGAAAACGGCGCGTAGTTTGGCCGGCGCGGTGTGTTCCGCTTTGATCAGCTTCCGCAGTTTGTCGAACATGATCTGCGAAAGATGGCCCAGCGTTTTCCGCTCCAGTTCGTCCTTGTTCTCGAAATGCCGGTAAATGGCTCCTTTCGTGAAACCCGTGGCATCGGTGATGTCGCTGATGGATGTGGCCTTGTAGCCCTTCGTGTTGAACAGAACACCCGACTTGTGCAGGATTGTCTCTTTGGTGGCTTCCGGGTTGCGCATGACGCAAAGATACCAATCGTTATCAAAAAGACAAACGAAACGTGCCTCTGGTTTCGGTTCGGCCGTTCTCCACAAGCCGAAAGCCTGCCCCGACTGGTCGGGACAGAGAGTTGCGGGATTTTTCGATTTCTGCCCAAAACGCCACGGCCTACGCGAGCACATGTTCTTGTGGCGTGCGTGACGGAGAAAACCGGGATGTGTTTTGAAAAAACGGCTTGTTGTTACCAAAGTTCAGTAGCTTTGGCGCACTACGCCATTGAAGCCAAAGGTTGTGTCTGAAAGGTGTTGACGACTTCTCTCAATAAATTGATTATCAGTCGGCTACCGAATGCCATCCACACGTTTCAGACACAACCAAGCCAAAACAAAAAATGAAATACGATCCTGAAATATGGCTGTTCAAATCCGTTCCGGCACTCTCAATGATGTGATTGCCACTTATCCCGACATCCCTGAGCTGACCAACCCGCACGGTAAGGAAGAATACGAACGTCGCCTGTCAGCCGCGCCGAAACACTTGATTCTGGTCGCTTTCGACGGCCCAAAACCGGTCGGCTTCAAAGTAGGTTACGAGAGAGAAAACGACGGCTCGTTTTACAGTTGGATGGGCGGCGTTTCTGTACATTACCGCCGATTGGGAATTGCCCGACAACTGGCCGACCAGATGGAAACGTGGGCCGTGGCGCAAGGCTATCACTCACTGAAATTCACCACGCGGAACCGACACCGGGCCATGCTGGTATTTGCACTGAACAACGGCTTTCAGATTTACGAGACAGAGCCGCGTGATTCGCTGGAGGAATACAGAATCCGGTTGGTAAAAAACTGCTCTAACTCACTGACGATAGGTGCAGATTCGGTAAAAAATGCTTAAAACGCTTCTATTAATGGAAGAGAAAGCGTTTTGGGCAAAATTCGCCCAAAACGCCCGCAGATTACAAAAACCGTCAAACAGTTTCAAATACAGAAAAACCGATGGCAGACCCGCTCAGGCAACACATTGAGAAAATTGTACCGCTTACAGACGCAGAGTTTGCGTCTGTCGCCTCGCTGTTCACAACAAAAAAACTACGCAAGCACCAGTTTCTGGTTCAGGAAGGTGAGACAGTGGCTCATGAATGCTATGTGTTGAAAGGCTGCCTCAGAGCCTATCATTTGGACAATGCCGGCAAAGAACATATTCTCCAGTTTGCCATGGAAGACTGGTGGATTACCGATTTCCAAGCCTATTTCCAGCAAACGCCCGCCACCGTCTATGTGGATTGCCTGCAAGATTGCGAACTGCTGTGCCTGACGCTGGAAAACAGAGAAAAACTCTGTGCGGAAATGCACAAGATGGAACATTTCTTCCGCATGAAACTGACCGCCGGATTCGTGGCTTTGCAACAACGCGTCTTGTCCTCCCTCAACAGTACGATACAACAACGCTACGAACAATTGTTGGCATCGTACCCGCAACTTTTCCAACGTGTCCCCAAGCAATTGATAGCCGCTTACTTGGGCGTTTCCCGCGAAACCCTCAGCAGATTAGCAAAATGAATTATGAATTATGAATTATGAATTATGAATTATGAATTATGAATTATGAATTATGAATTATGAATTATGAATTATGAATTATGAATTAT
>JALOMD010000133.1 GCA_025455595.1 Cytophagales bacterium
GTTTGCAACCCGAACGGGCTGACGGCATATTGAATGGTTCGGTAAACCGTCGGCTTTCTGTCAGGTGTCCGTTCTGTGGCCGAATCCTCTCTGATTTTCGGGGTGCCACACAAGTGGAAACACTGCGGATACACCCGGAAAAAATAACCGTTTCCCTGTTGGATGCCCTGAAAATCTTCCCCATAATACTTTTGGTTCCATACGAGGGTGTCCTGCGGGCTTTGGTAATGCCCGACAAACGCTTTTTCTATGGACAGTTGGCCGTCGTGTTCGCTTGGGTGTGCGGGCTGTTTCGTTTTGGAAAGAATTTGGAAGGTGACTGAACGATTCTCTTTATCTACCGCAACCACCGCATAATCTGCTTGTGATTTTTCGTTCAGATACGACTTTGCAATAGACTTGTCTTTGTACACATAATCGCCGTAACGCTGTATGTCATAAGCAAAAGGTGTGGGTTTCTGCACGCGGTAAATGCCCGGCTGCGGCACTTGCGCCGCCGCTGTGCATAAACAGATGAAATACAGAAGAATAACGTTTTTCACAGTGTTTTGATGTCAGAAATGATGACTCTTTAAGGTTTTTCTATTTAGGGTCGTTTTAGGCAAATTTTGCCTAAAACGCATTGTGACATTATCTTCTCAACAAACAGGTAGGTTTTGAATGTTGAAATCGAAAATTGGCTTCGAAATAGTACGGGTGTGTTTTGATTTCATAACGGCTGTCTTCCGTCTGTTTCGTGGGCATACGCAAATCCGGGTTTGGGTCGTAGCCACTGGCAGCCGTCGGCATCGGTTTGCCACTCAAAAAACGTGTCGAGACGCTGCTTGTCTTCTATTTTTTCTATTGCGGGATTGTCTGTGGAATGCCGATAGTAGTCGTACTGAATTTTCAATTGTTTTCCTGTATGATAATGGATTTGGTGCAACAGGAAATTGTTCATAAAAACCAGCGTCTTGCCGTCAGGCGAGGTTTCCATCAGATAGCCGGGCATGTGCCGCTTCGGATAGCCGGGATTGATTTGGTAAATCTTCGCCTGTGTCTTGTCAATCAAAAAATTGTTGCCGATGCGCAAAAGCGTGTCCGTGAATTCGAGCGGTTCCCGGCTAAGTTGAATCTGGGTCTCCTGTTGTGGAAACGCATTGCCCGAATCGTCGCCGATGCCATAGACCGTCAGTTGGCCTTGTTTTTCGGCCAGCAGGTAATAGAAAACCCGCGCACTCTCGTCGTATTGCGACACTTGCACCAACGCGCAGGTTTTTTGCGGGTTCAGGAAAATCACTTGCTGCCAGCGGGATATTGTTTCCTTGCCGTGGCGCACTGCCACCAGCGTGTCGCGGTAGGTCACTTCCTCCCATTCGGGCGTGTATTTGCGCACCCCGCCGTGCTCGGCAAAATAGCCCGTTTTTTCCTCCTTGCCCACGCGGTGGCTGACCGAAAAAACAGAAGATTCAGACGCGGCAGGCTCGTTCAAAGAACCGCTGCCCTGCCACATCTGCGGTTGCCAGACGGGTTTGGATTTGCAGCCGGCGAACAACAACAGAAAAAGGCCGGTAAACAGACGCATGGGGTTTCGCATGTTGAAAAGTTGACAACCCCGACAGAGGCGGGGATACTATTTTCGGAATCATTATTGACCAAAGGCGTAGATGTTTTTTTGCCTCGGAATTACAGAAGCGTTTTGGGCAATTTTTGCCCAAAACGCTTTCAAATACAGAATGTACAGAACGCTGACAGGGTTTTGAGCCCTGTCAGCGTTGGCTTTCGTACGCTTCCGGCAGAACGTTTTTTGTACAGATTTTGTGGAAGTACTGTTTATTGAGTCTATTGGTATCCGATGCTAATTCCGACACCTTCGCTTTTTCGTTCCCAATACGCACCTATCCGGCCCCACGGCATCTTGCCGGGTCGGGCAATGAGTTTTTTGAGTTCCTGCTCGTGAAACACCAGCCGCTGCTCGCCCGAACTGTAGTATTCGTCGTCGGTCATTTGTTTTGATTCCGGGGAATAGATTTGCATGAATACATCAGTGAGTTTGCTTTCCTTAAAATATAGGGTAATCCACCATTCGTTTTCACCAAAAACACTTGGCTTTTCAACTGCAAAGATGACCAGGTGTGTACCGTTCGGCTGCACATAGTCACGCTTGGCAAATCCATTTTCGGGCATTTGGCCAAGCGTCATGCCTCGGCGAACGACAAAGCCGGGCATGAAACAGAAATCGCCGTTGGATGCATCCAAATAAGGGACTGCTGATGTGTTGTGATTCATGGTGTGGGAATAAAAAAACAGAGCAAGAAAATTGAACACTTATTCTGCAAAAAGTCGTTTTCCGCTTATCGCCAGTTCCACGGCTTTGCCCAAGTCCAGCACCGCGTCAGTTTGCCATTCATCAGGCAACCGTTGGAAAAGCACGCCTTTGAACTTTTCGGGATTGCGTTGAACGTCTATCCGCATGTCGTCATCGGCGAGGTTTGGGGCCAGCACGCCTTGCCTTTGAACGGTGCAGTGCCAAGCGTAGATGTAGTCGGCTTGCACCGTGCCGCCGACCTCAAACCAGTGGCCTTTTTCCAAAATGGCATGAGCCGTAATGTCACCACCCACATCAAGGCTGTAGTCACACAAGGAATCGGCCACAATGGTATTTTCTACCGTCAGGTTGCCCGCAATGCAGATTTGCGAGAAAGTGAACAGGTTTTGACAGTGTACATCGCCCAACACCAACAGCAGCGAAATGTTGGTTTCAATGGCATCCTCGAGAATGCCGTTTACTGTCAAATCGCCCGCAAAAAGCAGAATGTCGTCTTGCACGGCCAAATAAGGCAGCGTGATGTTGCCTTCACAGAGCAGGATTTGCGAGGTGCCGTCTTCGACAAACTCTGCGAAAGCGTCCAAGTGGTTGAGCATGTTTTCCAGCGTTTGTGCGGAACCTTTGGCTTGCCGGATGATAGCTTCGGCTTCGGCAATGGAAATGGATTTATTCATAAAAAGAGGTGGGTTTTGGGGTTGGAAAAGATACTATTTGGATTGTCGCACAACACTTGGCAATTCTGCGACTGTCTGATATTTTCCCGACAAGCGGCGTTTTGGCCATTTTTTGCTTAAAACGCCGCTTGACATAAATCACGTAGCATTGCTATATTTTGGATTGGCGTTTTCGGTTGTGTACAGAACTGCGGTCTTTGTTCAAATCCGGACAAATCATTTTCCGGCATAATCCGCAATGATTTCCATAATACACGGCGTGAGCAAACCGTCCAACGTGTGCGGAGCCGGATTGCCTTTGAGCAGCGGCTGGAAGTCGGTTCGGATGTCGGTTTCCGGCTTTGCCGGATGAAACCGGACAGAGCCGAACTTGCCGTGCCGATCAAAATACAAATAAAGATGCTCGCCTTTGGCGTTGTGGTAGTCGCCGAAAACAGTGTAATCGCGGTTCAGTCCGGCGATTTGCTCGTCGGTGAAAATCTTTTCAAAACCGGCCTTGCCGCCCCACCTTTCGTTGATCCGGTTCACCAACCCCAACCTGTTTGCAGTGGTTTGCTGTTGCCTTTCCGGCGAATTTTCAATCAGCACGGATACATCGTCTATGCCCAGCAGCGGGTATTTCTCTTGGATGTGATTGGGTTCGTCTGTCTCGTAATTGACCATATACACTGTGAAAGTACCCTGTCGGGTATGGAGTTCTTGCAGAGATTGGGGCAGGTGCCGACCGACTTGCCCTTCCAGTTTTGTTAGCTGTTGGGATGTGACGGCGGTTTGCTTTTGCAGCGACAACGCGCAGTGAGGGCGGCATTCAGCCTGTTGGAGGCGGGCCAGGGCTCCTTGGTACGTCTGCGGAGGGAGATGGCGGGCGGTGGGAAAAGTTGTCATCAGAAGCAGGAAAAGCAGGTTTTTCATTGTGTTTGTCTTTGGTTGCGGCTCATTTGAAAAAAAGGGCAGGACTTACGCAAAATCACGTTTGGGCAGAACGCTGACAGGATTTTGGAACCCGGTCAGCGGTAGTGTTTTGATTTTTTGCGTAAACACTGTAATTTCCGGGTAACAGTGAGCCGTCAATAATGCTCGTCATAATGCGATTCCTCTATGCTCAGGCCGGTTATGCGGTTTATCTGCTCGAAACTGCGGATGCACGCCTGCGTGTCTGACACGCCGCCGACACGGAAGCTGGTGTTGTCCCGGAAATACACCATCCAGCCGTTCCTGCCCTCCGAGCCTCTGAAATTCTGGATTTCCAGCGACATGCTTTTTATTGCCGACACTTCGAAGAGCAACGAATGCGTCCGGTCGCCGATGCCGATGATGCCGCTGGTTTCGTCGCGCCACACAATCGTCGGGTTTTCGTCGGTAAGGCGGGCGGCCAGCGGCGCGGGCGTATAGATGGCGTTGTCCACGCTTCGGTAGTTGCTGTTCAGGCCGGTCGGGAAACCGAATGTCTGGAAATTGATTTTCTCTGTCAGGACAAAGTTTTTCCAATAATCGGTTTGGTAAAACGCATCCACTGCGGGCGTATGGTTGAGGGTCAGGTAGGCCACATCGTCCAGTGATTTTATCTGTTCCCGATAGAAACAGTACAACCGTACGGCTACTTTTTCTTTTTGCCAGACAAAGTCCAGCGAGTGTTCGTCGTAGGTTTCCGCCGCTTCCGCCGCGTGGCCCAGGTAAGCGTCCAGATGCTGTTTGATTTTCAGCACGTCTTTTTTCGGACCAAAGCCCAGCCGGAACTCCGTTTTGATGCATTCAAACGGCAAGTGCAGCTTCGCTTTTCCCTGTTCAAACACATCGGTTTCTATCACCATTTCCTGCACTTTCAACCCGCCCAGCACGGTCGGTTTCTGTACGTGGTACTGAAAAGACTGAAAAAGCGGGTTGGGAAAACCCTGTTTTCGCTTCTTCACAAAACCCAGCGTTTCCAGATACACAAAGTCGCGCCACTCTATCCACCGGTTGCTGTTTTCAATCAGCAATCCTTTTTGGAGCGCATCCAAACCGGAGTTTCCGGTCGGGGCGGCTTCAATTTCAAAGTCGGCCTGCGAGGCTTTTTTCCAAAGCACGGTTTCCGGGTATTCGGCTTGGTGGTGTTTGATTTCCAGAAATTTGTTTTTGTCAAAGCCTGGCAAGGCAAACAGCAGGCTTTCGAGTTTCGCAAAGCCGTCGGCCAGGGTACACACGCTCACGTGAGCCTGCGTAAACGATTTCAGGTTCACCCAGCAGTTTTCGTAGCCGTTGTTGTCGCCGAGGTGATACATGGTCACGTAGTCAATGGCCGCCGTGTCAATCTGTTCGTTGTGGTGGTTGTTGCGAACGGTCTTGATCTGCACGGACGTAACGGTGACGCGCTGTCCGTAAAACGGATGTTGCTTGGGGGCGGTGTTTTTTTTCAGGAACGAAAACATGGTTTTTGTTGAAAACGTACAGATTTTCAAATCAGTAGGACTTACGCAAAAAAGAATTTAAGTTATTGAACAAGAGGCGGTTATCTTTGGCAAAGGTTTTCGCGTAACGTACTGACCGTCAAGACCTTTGCCAAAGATTTGCGTAAGTCCTAATCAGGCTTCTTATTGAAGGCCGCCTTGCGTTTTGGGCGATTTTTGCCCAAAACGCCAAGACACCGGCTCGCGTGTCAGTCCAACCCTTCCACCGTCACTTCCCGGCGGTTGTCGGGCAAATGCCACGCCTTGAACTCGGTGCCGGGGGCGAGCAAGTGATACTTGTCGGGCGAGAGGCTTCTCTGTAGTTCCACCGGCCAGGTCTCCCCGGCTTCGTCGGTCAGTTCCAAACAGATTTTCATCACTGCGGACGTGCCGCCGCCCGCACCCGTCGTTTCCGACTTGACGAGCCGCGCCGTGGCCGGTCTCCCGCTGGCGCGGATGTGTTCTTTTCTTGTCTTGTTCGCCGTCTCGGTGCGGGTCAGCCAGTTGAGAAGCAGAAAAACGAGCAGCAACGGCAGCAACACCCACACATACCACGGCACGGCGATTTTGAAAACGGCAACGCCCACGATGCCCAGCAACAGTGTTGCGACGAATGCCGCGAATGTGAGCCAACCCGAAAGGGCGGCCTTGCGTTTGCTACGTTGTAGTTTTTTGTTCATGGAGTCAAAGGTGATGTCATCAATGCAGTGTTTTGGCGAACCGCCGCCGATTCTCGAATTCCCGTCCTGCGCGGCAAATTCCGAAACCGACAGTGCCAGTGACAACAGCAACAGAAGGGCGGTGGCTGTGCGAACGGTGTGTTCAGTGTTCTTCGGCGATTGTCCCGGCCACTGTCACGCGGCTTTTCTGTCCCGAAAAGCCGGAAGTCCGCAGATCGCCGCCGATGTACACCTCCGTTTCGTAGGAGGCAAACTCGGCGGCTTGCACCGTGCCGGTGACGAACAGGCACATCAACCGGTCCGACAAGAGAAACTTTCCGTTCACGGCCAAGTTTCCCAGCACGGCAACCGTGCCGATATCGCGATTGCCCGCTTGCCGTTGGAGTTCGCGGAAGCTATTGTCGTCCAGCCAGTAGCCCTCCGCTGTCACGTCTCCCTCGTACACAAGGCAATCGCACCCATAGTCGCCTCGCGACTTCAGCAGGTTTCGGGTATCGGCAATCTGTGCCAGTTCGTCTTCGGTCAATAGCATCATGGTGGCTATGTTCTTAGGTGTCAGGGTTTTGCCGTTGACAGAGATACTGTTTTTTCGCGGTAAGTTGCGGTTATTTTCTTTCTGCCCCACGTGTGTTTTGAGCTTTTCCCCAGCTATGTGAGAAATCAACGACTATTCAAGCTGAATTGACGACTGCTTTGACAAGTTGACAGTTTTCATAAAAAGAGGAAAGGCGATGAACAAGCCTTTCCTTTTACAGATGTTTCACAAAAAATAGTGCAGCTATTGGAAATGATTGGATAGTTCTCATCCGTCAGTTACCCCGCACCGGGTTCGGTAATATCTGTACGCCTTGGGGAAGGGCGTTTTGGGCAAAATTTGCTTGAAACGCCTTCTGGCAACTATTCTTGCCAGTGATAAGAAACAGAAACGGGCGGACGCTACCAACACACGCGGCGGAC
>JALOMD010000134.1 GCA_025455595.1 Cytophagales bacterium
AATGTATTGACTGAAAACCAATGGCTTGCGAATACTCGAATACGCGGTCACATACTACTGGAGAAAAGAAAAAAGAGCGGCCCGGCAAACCCTCTTTTCTCTTTTGTCCAATAGTGCGCCGTGGTCAATCTTTAAATTTGGCATAAGTGCTTATTCACAAATAGTTTTACTTGTCCCGACAGGTCGGGACAAGCGTCAATTATTTAACAATCAGATTACCACTCACCGGGGCCTGTGGCACACAGGCCTATGGCGTGGGCAAAAAAGGGCCTGTGTGCCACAGGCCCCGGTAAAACAAACGGTCTCTATCAGAAAAGCATCCGTCAGAATAAAAGTTTTTCGGCCACTACTAAGTTGCTTGACCAAAGACCAACTACTAATAACCAAGCACTTAAGTGCCTGAAAAGAATCAGTTTGCCTTATTTCTGATGCATGAAAAACTTTACAAATGTCTGGCTTTCGGTTTATTACAGCATATTTAGACTGACCACTGACGACTGGCTACTAACGACTTTGCACTTATTTTGCTATGTCTTCACGCGTTTCTGTTCACTCTCCGAACCGCCGCTTTGGCGCACCTTCAGGTTCTGGCCCTTGCTGAATCGGTAGGAAAACGAAAGCGTTGCCACGCGACTGTCCAAGAAACTGTACCAGTTGGCGGCGGAATTAGCAATGTTGCGGATGTCGCCGCCCACTTGGTTGGTATAGAACACATCACTGACATTGAGTTTCAGCGTTGCTTTTTCTTTCCAGAGTTTGGTTGCAATGCCCGCCCGCACAGAGCCAATCGGAATCACGAGAAACTGCCCCGACAGCACCCGCGTCTGGTATGACCCCGCCAGTTCGGCTGTCCACAAGCGACTGATTTGAAACTGGTTGGTGGGCATGAAAACCCAGTAAAGCTGTGAAGCATTCAGTGTTTCCGTGTAAATCGGGCTTCTGAAAACATTGTTGAACACACCCGTATAGAGCTGAACCGTCCACCATTTGAACGGCTTGAAGCTGCCGTTCACTGAAAGTCCGTAGGCGACTTGCTTGGCGAAGTTTCCGGGGCGACTGTAGTAAATAGTGCCGCGCTGTTCGTTCGTTTCTGAAATCACGTTATTGGCCTGGCTGTATTCCAACGTAGTGGTCAGTGTATTCTTGTAAGTGTGCGAAACCTCTATGGTATAGGCAAAAGTCGGTTGCAGGAACGGGTTGCCGCCGTAATAAGTGAACCGGTCGAGCGGATAGGTGAACGGATTCAGGTCTTTGTAGTCGGGCCGGTCTATTCGGCGGCCCAGCGACAGTCCCAACTGGTGCGTCTGCAAAGTGTCTATGCGGTACTGAAAGTAGAAAGTAGGAAAAACGTTTGTGTAGTTTCGTACGAACGACGAATCCTTGACCACCGGATTGCCCAATTGATTGCCGCTAATGTTCGTGTTTTCCAGACGCAAGCCCGCCTGCACAGATATTTTCGTGAAATCGCGCGAGTAATTCAGATACGCGGCATTGATGTTTTCGTCGTACTGGAAGTTGTTGGAAAAATCATAGTTGGGCACACGAGCAGAGCCGTTCACATCAAAAAAGTCGGCGATGTTGCTCGTCTGCACAAAGCTTGTTTTCAGTCCGGCATCCACCGCGCCGCCTTCGGGCAGCGGATGTCTGTAATCCACCTTGGCCGCCCTGATTCGCAAATCGGAAGGCAAAGACGAAACCAGTACGCTCTGCCCCACGAATGTACGGTCGGGTGCGAGAATGCGATTGGTCAACGTTTGGTTGATTGCCGATTGGTAAGCGATGTAGTCGAAATTCCCCGTCAGTTCCTTGCCTGCTTTGCCGATTTTGTGCGTGAAATTAAGATTGATGCTTCCGTTACGAAACAGAATATCCATCGGATTCGTAGCCTCCACCAAACCCGACACTTGGTTAGTGCCTTCGGTCAGGCGCGCCGTATTGTCCACGTTCCTGACCGACGGATTACGGAATCCGCTCAACACCAGTCCCAGCGTGGTCTGTTCAGTGGCATAGAAATCCACGCCGATTTTCAGGTTATGCGCACGGGCTTCCGGTCTGATGAGTGAATTCTGTACAAACGTCGAACTCAATTGCCCGGCGGGAGTGAAATAGCGGCGTTCGATGGTGAGGTCTTGATAACTATTGTTCTGATTGACACTGGCAGACGAAAAGAAATTGAAGCGGTTGATGCGGTAATTGAAATTGAAACTATTGTTGGTGCGCAGATAGCGGCCTTGTCCGTAAGACAGACTGAGGCCGCCGTTGAAGCCTTTCGCAATGCTCTTTTTCAGTCGAATGTTAATCACACCCGCGTTGCCTGCTGCGTCGTATTTGGCCGGCGGGTTGGTCATGATGTCAATGCTTTCAATGGCTCCCGACGGCAAGGAACGCAAATAATTGGCCAGATCGGCGGCTGACAGATAGGTAGGCTTGTCGTCAATGAAAACCGCCACGCCCGGCTTGCCTTTCAACGAAATCACGCCGTTGGCATCCACCATCACGCCGGGGGCTTTTTCCAGCACTTCCAACGACGTAGTGCCCGCATTGCCGATCAACGCATCGGGATTAATAGTAACTCTGTCGATTTTCTGTTGTACAAAGGGCTTTTGGGCCGTTACATTGACTTCGGCGAGGGTGTTGGCAGCCTCGGCCAACGTGATGGGTTGCAAAGCAATGACAGCGTTCTGCGCGTTCAGGACAAACACATCAGACGTGTACGGAGCCATGCCTACAAAACTTACGGATACTTTACAGGAATCATAGCCAATGCTTTCAAACTCGAATTTACCCTCTTCGTCCGTCAGTGCGGCTTTTATCAAGGCTCCGTTTCTTGCTTTCGTTACCGTAACCGTGGCCCCCACAATGGCTTCAGATTTCTTACTCCTGACGCTTCCAGACAGTTTTCCTACGTTTTGGGACAAAGCTGCTTGCACAAGAAAAATCAATGCTGTTGCGAGGCGAATTTTGAGCATGGGTTGTGTATGGTTACGGATACGGGGCTTGTGTGTTTGTCTATTGGTTTCAAAGGTTTTCTATGAGTTTTCGATTTGTAGCCGCGTTTTGGGCAAAAACCGCCCAAAACGAGGTTGTCAAGGCGGCATGTACTAAGTACCAAGTCGTAAGTACAAAGTCGTCAGTGGTCAGTCCAAAGCCATTACAAACAACTGGAAGCCAGCTATTTGCAATGGTTTCTGCGCGTCAGGAATAATGCAAACTAATTTCTGTCAGGTACTTACCGCTTGTGCCTCGAGGAGTTTGGCACTTCAAATTGATTGTCAGTAGTTTAATTTCACCCAAAGACGCGATGTTCATTTTGTTTTAGTATAAAACTATTTGTGAACACGTACTTACACCAAATTCAAAGATTGACCGCGTATTCACACATTCGCAAGCCATTGGTTTTCAGTCAATCCATTATTCGATTCGAAATTCAACATTCAACATTGGGATTACACAAAGCGTTTTAGGCAAATTTCTCGAAAAACGCCCAAAACGCCTGCCCACACCGCACAACCGGATATGAAGGTACCGGAAGCGTTGCGACTGAATTTGTCCAATCCTGCTATTTTCTATTGCAGTAGTGCAGAGGGCGAAAAACCAAAGCGTTTTTTGAAAGCCTTGCTGAAAGTGTAGATGTCGGGAAATCCGGCCGCTATGGCCGCATCCGAAACTGAGTGATTTTGTTTCTGTAGCAGCAGGCTGCCGCAGTCGAGGCGTTTTTGCAGAATGTATTGGTGGGGTGTGATTCCGAAAACGGCTTTGAACAGGCGAAAAAAGTGGTATTGCGACAGACAGGCTTCTTGTGCCACTCTCTCAATGGTGAGCGGCGAAGCGAAATCGGAATGGATGAATTCTTTGCCGCGCAGCAGTCGTTTGTACAGGTCTTTTTTGGTGGCGGGTTTCAGGCTGGGAATCTGTTGCAATTGTTTGAAAACCGGCGTTTGGTCGGCGATGATTTTTTCAGACAGCGAATAGAAAAACTCCGTAGTCAAATCATCGTTGTTCCATTTGCCGTACCGTATGGACGCGCTGAAGTTCAATAGCAACTGTCCCAAATGCGTGTGCGTAGCGTTGTACCGACTTTCCACGAAATGCGCCGATTGCAAATAATTACCTATGCAAAGGTCGGCATAGGCGGTGTCGGGGCGTTGCAGGCTGGCGGCCACTTCAGCCAGTATTTCGGGTTTGAGGTTGATGCAAATTCCCCGTACGTTTTTCTTGCTCTCTATTTCCACGTGCCCTTCCAACTGACAATTCGTCAGCAGATACTGGCTCGCTCCCACTGCATGGCGGGTTCCGTTCAGAAAATAATCCTCCACCCCTTCCACCACGTATTTTATCGCAAACCCTTGGGAACGTATCGGATGGTAAAACTCACTCAGTGACGAGAAAATAACTTGATTCCCGTGCTGGGCCAACGTTTCCATCCCACTGGTGCTGTTGTCGAAAAGCGAATGCATAGGCTTCCCTTGCGTTTGTTTGCATTTAATCCGAACGAATAAACGCGTTTTGCCGACGCAAGGGAAACGTTTTGGGACAAGTGGCGGATTCCGCCGGATTCGCGGCGGGTGCTGGAAGTTCACGGTAACGCATTTTGGGTGATTTTTGCCCAAAACGCCTGATATTCGTTTCCCTACCGAATGGCCTGCAGGGGGGCGAACCCGTATGTCCGCCCCTGCGAAATCGCGTTTTGGGCAAAATTTGCCCAAAACGCACCACGTTCCCGGTTCTTGTTTCACGCCACAAGGCACGGTTTCTTCCACTTGCTCACCGGTTTTGACCAGTCGAAAAATTGCCTCCTACCGTTTTTGCGCTATCTTTGCGCGATTTTTCCGCCCAATATTTTCGATACAGTTAGAAAATTCCGGCCCCACTCATAACTCATAACTCATCAATCATAACTCTCTCGGTCGTGGATATTTTTGAAAAACGCATTGCCAATCCCGGAAACATCGGGAAACATTCCGACAACTCGCACGGGTATTTCACCTTCCCGAAATTAGAGGGCGAAATCGGCCCGCACATGAAGTTTCGCGGCAAAACGCTGCTCAACTGGAGCTTGAACAACTACTTGGGCTTGGCCAACCACCCCGAAGTGCGCCGCGCCGATGCCGAAGCTGCCGCCCAGTACGGCCTCGCCCTGCCGATGGGTGCCCGCATGATGTCGGGCAACAGCGACTTGCACGAGCAACTGGAACGCGAACTGGCCGCTTTCGTTCAGAAGGAAGACAGCATTCTGCTCAACTACGGCTACCAAGGCATTATGTCGGTAATCGACTCCCTCACCGACCGCCACGACATCATTGTCTATGATGCCGAGTCGCACGCGTGCATCATTGACGGCATTCGGATGCACCTCGGCCACACGTACAAGTACAAGCACAACGACATTGCCGACTTGGAAAAAAACCTGCAACGCGCCGAGCGGAAGCTACAGGAGACAGGCGGGCAAGGCGGCGTTCTGGTGATTACCGAGGGTGTGTTCGGCATGACCGGCGCGATGGGCAAGCTGAAGGAAATCTGCGAACTGAAGAAAAAACACAACTTCCGCCTGCTCGTGGACGATGCGCACGGATTCGGCACGATGGGAGCCACCGGTGCGGGCGTGGGCGAAGCGCAAGGTGTGCAAGACCAGATTGACCTGTATTTCTCCACGTTTGCCAAGTCAATGGCGGGCATCGGCGCGTTCGTGGCCGGCGACAAGAACATCCTGATGTTCCTGCGCTACAACCTGCGTTCGCAGATTTTCGCCAAGTCGCTGCCAATGGCCATGACTGTGGGTGTGCTCAAACGCATGGAACTGCTCCGCAACCACCCCGAACTGCGCGAAAACCTCTGGAAAATCGTAAATGCGCTGCAAAACGGCCTCCGCGAACACGGCTACAACATCGGGCACACCGAGTCGCCGGTAACGCCGGTGATGCTCAACGGCACCATTCCTGAATCACAAAACATGGTGATAGACCTGCGTGAAAACCACGGTATTTTCTGCTCGGTGGTGGTCTATCCGGTGGTGCCCAAGGGCATGATCCTGTTGCGCCTCATTCCCACCGCCGCCCACACGCTGGAAGACGTGGAACGCACCCTGACGGCCTTCGACAAGGTTTCGGACAAGCTGCGCACGGGCGTATATGCCAACAGCGAAGTCCCCATGATGGCAACGGTTTAGAGTTTAGAGTGATGAGTTATAAATGATGAGAGATGAAACGTAAGTTCGGCGAAGCCAATGATGAGTTGATGTTTTTTTGCCCACTCATCACTCATCACTCCTTAAAACCCTTGTTTTTTGCAAATCTAAGCCCTTTTTTTACCAAAAAGTTTGCCTGAAACCTTTTAATAAGTAATTTCGGGCGTTCATTTTTAAATACATCCACAACTTACTAAATCACAACCGAATGAAAAGATTCGAGGAAATCCGGGATCTCGTCATGTCATTGGAAGGTGACTTCGAGAAATTCTACGACAAAGGCAACCAAGCTGCCGGAACCCGGGTAAGAGCCGGAATGCAAAAGTTGAAAACCTTGGCCCAAGACATCCGGTCAGAGGTTCAAGACAAGAAAAATGCAGAAAAATAATCAGTTACGTTTGTCTGCAATAAGAAAAGCCCGGATTCATTTCCGGGCTTTTCTGTTTTTCCATACTTTGCTAACACGCTGAAAACAAGCGTTTTAGGCGAAAACTGCTTAAAACGCCAACTCATCACTCATAATTCATAACTCATCACTCCTTCCAGCGTTTGCCGGATGCGTTCGGCCAGCGAATCGGAAGCAGACACCAATGGCAGGCGAACCGTATCGTTGCAAATGCCCAGTGTTTTCAAGGCACTTTTCACACCCACCGGATTGCCTTCCTCGTACATCAGGTCGTTTATCTGCGAGAGTTGGAACAAATGCGGTAACGCTTCGGCATAGTTTCCGGCCAACGCTTCATTGACCATACGCGAAAATGATTGCGGCAACGCATTGGCAATCACCGAGATAACGCCCTTGGCTCCGAACGTCGTCATGGGAACGGTAAGCATGTCGTCGCCGGCCAAA
>JALOMD010000135.1 GCA_025455595.1 Cytophagales bacterium
GTCAAACGCCTCGTGTGCCGAAGTCGAGACTTTGGCCGTAGCGATGTTCATGAACACGTTTTGCAGCGAGTTCAATTCCACGTCGCCGGTTTCGTAGCTGTCCGAGAGGCGCAGGGCCATTTCCTTGCAACCGCCGCCGCCCGGAATGATGCCTACGCCCACTTCCACCAAGCCGATGTAGCTTTCGGCAGCCGCCTGCACCCGGTCGGCGTGGAGCGTCATTTCGCAACCGCCGCCCAGCGTCAAGCCCGCCGGAGCCACCACCACCGGAATGGCCGAGTACCGCACGCGCATCATCGTGTTTTGAAACTGCCGAATCATCATCTCTATTTCGTCGTATTCCTGTTCGATGGCGTACATGAACAGCATCGCGAGATTGGCACCGGCACTGAAATTTTCGCCTTCGTTGGCAATAACTAAGCCCCGATAGTCTTTTTCGGCTGTTGAAATCGCTTTGTTGATGCCTTCAATCACTTCGGCACCGAGTGTATTCATTTTCGTGTGAAACTCTAAGTTCAGCACGCCGTCGCCGATGTCAAACAGCGTCGTTCCGGCGTTTTTCCATACCACTTTGTTTTGGCGCAGCGTGTCAAGCAAAACGAACTCTTCCGTTCCCGGAACCGCCTGATAGCCTTTGGTTTGAATGTCGTAGTATTTGCGTACGCCGCCTTCGGTTTTGTAGAACGTGTCGTTTCCGTTGGCGAGCATTTCATAGACCCACGGCGCGGGCTTTCGTCCGGCGGCTTCCATTTGCTGCACGGTTTGGCTCACACCCAGCGCGTCCCAACTTTCAAACGGCCCGATTTGCCAGCCGAATCCGGCGGAAATGGCTTGGTCAATGCGGTACAACTCGTCGGAGATTTCGGGAATGCGGTGCGTCACGTAGGCGAACAAATCGTACGTGGTGGCACGCATGAAATCGCCTTCTTTGCCCTTGGCTTTCAGCAGGATAGGCAGGCGTTTTTTTAAATCGTCCACGCCTTTGGTGGCCTCAAAAACGGAAAGTCTGGCCTTTTGTTGAGGCCGGTATTCCAGCGTTTTCAAATCCAGCGACAAGATTTCTGATTTGCCGTCGGCTCCTTTGATTTTTTTGTAAAAACCCTGTCCGGTTTTGTCACCGAGCCATTTGTTTTCGCTCAGTTTTTGAATGATGTTCGGCAACTTAAACGTATCCCGCGACTCGTCGTGCGTCAGGGCGTTGTACAGGCCGTTTGCCACGTTTACTGTCGTGTCCAATCCCACCACATCCGACAGCCGGAACGTGCCCGATTTGGGTTTGCCCGAAATGTCGCCGGTCAGCTTGTCCACTTCTTCAATCGTCAGGCCGAATTCTTCCGTGGCCTTAATCACGCTCATCATCGCGTACACGCCCACACGGTTGGCGATGAAAGCGGGCGTGTCTTTGCACAAAACGGTGGTTTTGCCCAAGAAACGGTCGCCGTAGTGCATCAGAAAATCAACCACTTGCGGATCGGTTTCGGGCGTGGGAATGATTTCGAGCAAACGTAAATATCGCGGCGGATTGAAGAAGTGCGTACCGCAGAAATGCCGCCGGAAATCATCGCTGCGACCTTCGGCCATCAGGTGAATGGGGATGCCCGACGTGTTGGATGTAATCAGCGTGCCGGGCTTGCGGTATTTTTCAACTTGTTCGTAAATGATTTTCTTGATGTCCAGCCGCTCCACTACGACTTCAATTACCCAATCGGCGTGAGCAATGTCTTTCATGTTGTCATCAAAATTGCCCAGCGTGATGCGGTTGGCAAACGAAGCGTTGTACAACGCCGCCGGACTGGCTTTCAACGCCGCCTGGAACAGATCATTCACGATGCGGTTGCGGACGTTTTTAGTGTCCAGCGTCAAGCCTTTGGCTTTCTCGGCATCGTTCGGCTCTTTCGGAACCATGTCGAGCAGCGTCACGTCCACGCCGATGTTGGCGAAGTGGCACGCGATGCGCGAACCCATGATACCGGCTCCCAATACGGCCACGCGGCGGATGGGACGGTTGCGGTGACCGGTTTTCTGATCGGCAGCCGCTGTTTTTTCAGCAAATAATGTTTCCATAACGAAAATTGGATAAGCTAATTTGTGAATGCGCTAATAAAAAACGTGTGAATAGACTGATGAAATTTTGAAAGTCGGCGTTTTGGGCAATTTTTGGCCAAAACGCACCGAGGCGTATCACCTTTGACAAGGTTCAAAACTTTGCCAAAGGTTGATTCATCTTGCGTTTTAAGCATTTTTTGCCCAAAACGCCAATTGATACAAATCAAAGAGAACAACTATAAATTTCAATCGTTTTGCCTTCGTAGGCTACCAACAATTCTCTTTCGCCTTCTGTTTTGCTTCCTTTTATCTTTAAATTTTTATTCTGAAAAACCGTTTGCCCGTCCAACGATATAATTAACAAACCTATTTTCCCTGAATAAGCAATGAATGCGTTTAGATGTTTATTGTATCGCAACTCGACGTTGGTTGCAAACGGCTCGGCGACTGCAATCTTCTTTTCTATCGTGCTTTCGTTTCCTTGTATTCTGTGAAAATGAATCTCACAAGGCGAGTCAGCCGTTGCACCTTCGTCTCCTTCCGCTGACGGATTGTAGGCGATGGCCACCGTTTCGTCATCCACCCAGCAAACGGCTCTGCCTTCATGCTCCCATGCACCGAGCCTGATGTCTGCAATTCGGTTGCTGTTGATGAAATGCGCAATGTCATACACGTTGTAAACATCAGCAGAACCCCACCCCCATCCGGCACTCAGAAATCTTTTCTGATTGGGTGACACCAACAGTTCTCCGAAAAAATAATCATACGGACGCGGCCACGGGTGTTTGTTGGTTTCTTCATGGTTTTTGTAAAATTCAATGTGTTTTTCTTCCGCGTTTTCTTCAATCAGCGATTTTGCAGCCGTAAGCACCTGCCGCGTGTCAAGGTTCATAATTTGCACGTGGTTCCAGTCTTGGCCGTAAATGAGGTGCGGCACATTTCTGTCGTTTTTGAACAAGGCAATCGGATAGCGTGAGATGTCGGCATGGTACTCGCCCCGCCACAAATGCAGGGTGTGGTATTGGCCGGGGTAATGAACAAAACCATGTCGTTTGTAATCGTTCACTACTACCACTATGTCATCCATTGTGTAAATAGACGAATGGGCTGTCGTGTCAAAGCCCTCGTCGCGATGCTGAAAAGAGGTTTTTGTCGAAAACAGATGTTTTTCTTGTTGCTCGTGAAAGTTGTAGCTGATCACTTCCGCTTCAGTTGTCAATAGCAACACCTCGTTTGAATCGGACAAAGTGGCGGTCACGATTTCCCTGTCGTCGCCAAGCGTTGCTCCATTAATTTTGTGCGCCTTCATGTCAAGCCGATAAACACTGAACGGTGATTGGCAAGGAGTTCGGTAGTGTTTTGGGTGAAATTTGTCCAAAACGGATGTTGTAAAAACAGAAAAACCAAGCCCGTCCATGACTAACCGCGCCGTTGAAACAAAGTTTTGCGTTTTGGGCATTTTTTGCCTAAAACGCATCGTTACGACTCCGTTTCCGTCAGTTCCGATGGCTGTAGCCGCTGCTGTTCCACCATGCGCGTAATTTGCTCGGCTACATCAAAAAAAACGGCCAGTTTCTCAGCTGAAACACGGCTGCGAATCATGAAATTGAACTCCCGCACGGTTCGGCGGGCTATCTCGCGTTTTTCCTTGCCCAAGTCCGTTAAAAACACGTTTACGAAACGTTTGTCCTTTGCGCCGGTTTCGCGATAAATCAGGCCGTCCTCCTCCAGCGTGCGCAGCATCCGCGTCAGGCTGCGGCTTTCCAGCCCCACCAGCGGCCCAATGCGCGTGGCCGGGGTGCCGTTGTCCACGTCAATGTTGAGCAGCACGTGCCCGATGGCCATGGTGAACCCGTGCTGGGCGGCCTCGGCGTTGTACATCCGCGAAATGGCATGCCAACAGGCTTTTATCTGATAATCAACGGTTTCCTCGCGTTTCATGCTCACTGCGTCCAGGCTGGTATGGGGCAGCCTCCGGTCACAAATATAAGCACAATTGTTATGCAAGCATACTAATTTTATGTGTTTTTTACCATTTTTTGTTGGTATGGTTAAAAAACAGCTCCCGTAAACATTTTGGCTTGATGGCAGGTTTTCCGTGCAGGTCGTTAGTGATCAGTCGCCAATAGCGTTTTGGGTGATTTTTGCCCAAAACGCCGACACTCTACTTTTGGCAAGGTTTTTGAACTTTGCCAAAGGTCACGACGCAACCTCGAAACCCGTTCGCTTTTTCAACTCCAAACCGTTACACAAATGAGAAAGATGTGGATTTTCGTCTTGTGCCTGTGTTTTTCGGGCATCGCGGTCCAAGCACAAACGCCGAAACTGCCGCTTTACAAAATAGAACGTACGCCCGGCTTGTTCACGCAATACAAATACGGCAATACGCGGTTTTTCAACCCGCAAAAGCTGCACGTGGTCATCATGAGCCTGAACGACGAGGAAGCCACCCGCCAGTACCGACGCTACCAAACGCTGAGCACGCTGGGGCTGGTTACTTCGGCCGGCGCGACGACGCTGATTTTCGTGGATGCTTTCGACGGCGTGGAGCAGCAAGGACTTGACGGGCTGCGGGCCACGACGCTGGGGCTGGGCGTGGCATCGGTGGTGCTTGGAACGGTGGCGATGCGGCCACTGAAGAAATCCATCGGCCGCTACAACCAAGTGCTGGCCGAGAAATTCGACATCACGTACCAGCCGTTGCCTAACAACCGGCCTGTGTTGGGTTTGGGTTTCACGCACCGGTTCTGAATGCCGTTTGCAGCAAAAGCCGTTTTTCGTAACTTCAAAGCCAGTCTGTGCGACTGGCTTTGTTTTTTTAATGATGAACGAGGCACGAAAATCCGGCAAAAATTGCTCAAAACATTTTGAAGTACGATTTACGAATTCAATTTTGAATGAGTGAATGATAGAATGAGTGAATAGCCGTTTTGGGCGTTTTTTGCCTAAAACACAAATTCCGCGACTGGCAAGAACACCGTGTCAGACTGCGGCGAAGCCCCGCTCGGCGTGGCGCACAGGCTGAAGCATGTGCTACTGTACGTTTTGAGCATTTTCTGACAAATTTCTATAAAACAACAGTAACAGACTGACGACTGACCACTAACAACTTACGACTTACCTCTTACAACTTGTCATGGAACAACTCTCGCTTAACGTCCCGGCCTTCATTTTTCCCACGGTTTCGCTGTTGATGCTGGCGTACACCAACCGCTTCCTTGCCATTGCCAACCTGATTCGCAACCTGCACTCCAAATACCAAGACAACCACGATGCCACGCTGCTCCAGCAAATCGGCAACTTGCGGCTGCGGCTCAACCTGATTCGCAACATGCAAGCCATCGGCGTACTCAGTTTGTTCCTGAGCGTAGCCAGCATGTTTTTCATCTTTGAAAAACAAATGCAGTGGGCCACGGGCACTTTCGTAGCTTCGCTGGTCGCATTGATGGTGTCGCTGGGTATTTCGGTGGCCGAGATTTACCAGTCCACCAAGGCGTTGAACATCCAACTGCGCGACATTGAGGAGAACCTGCCGCCCGAATTTGGCATTGACTTGGCCGAGCGGATGCGCCTGAAACGGCGGAAATCATAACTGGTTCCTAAAGAAACATTGTAAAATATTCCTTTTTTCATCGGAAAAAATCCGACGAACAAAGGAATATTTTACACATTTGGCTTATATTTGGAGAAAACTTCCCAAAACGCCGACGTGGCAGCCTCACCGAATGATTGCAGATTTCAAGGAAATCGTACAACCCTACGCCGAAGAACTGCTGCCCAAGCACGTCGTCTTGCATCTGCTGAAAGATTACAAAAGGCCCTACGACAAAATCAACGAATTGGTGCAAAAAGGCGAGTTGACGCTGTTGAAAAGAGGCGTGTACATGCCCGGCCCCAAGCTTTCCATAGCAAAACCCGCTTCGTTTCTCATTGCCAACCACTTGTGGGGACCGAGTTACGTTTCGTTGGAGAGTGCCCTTGCGCATTGGGGCTTGATTCCGGAACGGGTTTACGAGACAACTTCAGTGACACTGAAAGAATCCAAGGTTTACAAAACACCGGCGGGCCGATTTGTCTATACGCATCTTCCGCCGCCGTACTATTCTTTCGGCATTAAACGATTGGAAGTGGCCGACAAACAGGCAGTTTTAATTGCTTCGCCTGAAAAAGCCCTGTGCGACAAAATAGTGACAACCTCCGGCGTTCTGCTGCGCAGCCCCAAACAAACGTTGGATTTCTTGACGGAAGACTTGCGGATAGACGCAGATTTAATGCAAACACTTGACGCACGGGAAATCCGCTCGTGGACGACCGACGCACCCAAGCAAAGCAGCCTGCTCATGCTTGCGAAAACACTGGAAAAATACCAAAGGCACTGACAGATGCTAATTAAGGAATGGCTGGACGAGTACAAGCCCGTCAATAAAGA
Organism: Cytophagales bacterium; assembly: GCA_025455595.1. Taxonomy (GTDB): domain Bacteria; phylum Bacteroidota; class Bacteroidia; order Cytophagales; family 172606-1; genus Xanthocytophaga. Next base: position 6,476 of record JALOMD010000135.1, read on the forward strand.
GAGTGCCGAAGCCGCCCTGCGCGAAATCATGCAGGAAATTGCGTTGGCGGGTTTGCAGCGGGGCGGCTTCTTCGAGAAAGCGGCTTTCTACGGCGGCACCGCCCTGCGCATTTTCCACGGGCTTGACCGGTTTTCGGAAGACATGGATTTCTCTTTGTTGGCCGCCGACCCGCATTTTTCGCTGATGCCCTATTCGGAGAGCATTGTCACGGAGTTTGAGGCACTGGGAATGCACGTAAGCGTGAAAGAAAAACACAAAACAACGCAGACAGCCGTTGATTCGGCTTTTTTGAAGCCGGAAACGGTTTGGAAAGAGCTTGTCTTGGAAGGCGTTGTCCCGCAAGCAAACCTGCAAACGCCGCCCGGACTTAAAATTAAGTTGGAAATAGACCGCCAGCCGCCGCTGGGTTTTGAAACTGAGGAAAAACTGCTACTCAGGCCGTTTTCCTTCTATGTGAAATGCTTTTCCTTGCCCGATTTGTTTGCCGGAAAAATGCACGCCTTGTTGTTCAGGAAATGGCAAACCCGCGTCAAAGGTCGCGACTGGTACGATCAAAGGTCGCGACTGGTACGATTTGGAATGGTACATTAGAAAAGGGGTTCCGCTGCATTTGGAGCATTTCCGGCTGCGTGCATCTGACAGCGGCGACTGGGCGAAACCGTCTTTGTCAGAGTCGCAACTCATAGCCATGTTGAACAACAAGATTGAAAGCGTTTCTTTTTCGGCTATTCGTGAAGACATCGTCCGGTTCATTCCAGACGACACAAGGATAAAAATATGGTCGCCAAGGTATTTCAAGGATTTGGTTGCCATGCTGCGTTTTCAGTAATTTTTTGAAAAA
>JALOMD010000136.1 GCA_025455595.1 Cytophagales bacterium
GCCACTTCCGATGCGTTCACCCTCACGGCCAACGAAGACGAAAAGCTGCAAGCCGCCTGGCAGGCGTATCCGAACCCGACGCTCGACCGCCTCACTGTGAAGCTTGACGCCGCCCTGAGCAGCCGCGTGCAGTCGCTGACGCTCTACGACCTGCAAGGCCGCCGGGTGGACAGCCGCCCGGTGCGGCCCGTGCGCGGATCGGCCACCGTCGAGTTCGACCTGCGCCAGACGGCCAGCGGCCTGCTCTTGCTCCGGGCCGAGGGCGAAACCCTGAACCTGACCAAGAAGATTCAGAAGATTCAGTAGGCGTGCGAGGCGGCGTTTTGGGCAAAAAATGCCCAAAACGCCAAGGTGCGGAAAAACCTTCATAGGGTTCAAAACCCTATGAAGGTTGCAAGGCCGTTTCAAGCAAAAATCGCTCAAAACGGCCTCGCAGATTCGCCCAAAACCCAAGACTCACTACTAAAGACCGGGAACTTAACACTAATCATTGTTCGACTTTCACTTATGAAAAAAATAACATGGATTCTCGTTTTGCTCGTCGGGTTTTTGGCCGCCTGCAACGGCGGCGGCGACGACCCGCAGCCGTCCAACACAGAGCTTTTGTCCAAGAATTGGCAATGGGTAAAAGGAACGGTTAACGGCGCACCTTACACACCGCAAAACCTTGTCGGCATGGAGTTTCGTGCCGACGGCACCTATACCATCAGAGGCCGAAACGCCAACGACTCAAACGGCACTTGGGCTTTCAACTCAAACGAAACCAAAATCATCTTGGACGGACAAGGGGAACTCACCATCATCACCCTGAACGCGAACACGTTGGTTTACGAGTTCGAGTCGGTCAATTACAAGGACGGCCGCGTGGTTACACGATACGAGTTCAAACCTGCCTGATCCGAAGCCCGCGACCGGGCAAGCCGGACGCAGAAAATACCGAAAAAGAGGTATTGAAACACCGCCTTGCGCAGCGTTACCTTGTGCCGCTTTTGAACGCCGAGACTGCATGACGGAAGGCACCGTGATTGTCAAGACAAATACATACAAAACGGATTGGTAACTTTTAAAACGCCAGGAAAGCTGCGACGACTGAACGGCTGTCTTATTGTGTTCGCTTTGCTGTTCTGGCCGAAATCGGTTCTTGGCCAAAACAACAAAGTTTCGTTAGGCTCGCCCGTCAACCGGGACGAGGCGACCGAACACGCCCCGTCGGTCAGTTTCGACGGCAAGACGCTGTTGTACGCCTCGGTGAACCCAACCGGACAGAAACAGTGGTTCGAGTCCAAGCTGCTGCCTTCGGGGCGGTGGTCGCCGCCGGTTCCGGTGGTCATCCGGCTGCCCTTGTCGGGTTACGTCGAAGTCAACGGCCTGTCGCTGAGCATCGACAACGCGACGCTGTATTTTTCGGCAGTGCTGCCCGGCGGCTTGGGCGATGCCGACATCTGGTATTCGCAGCGGGCGGGCAACCAGTGGGGGCCGCCGGTGAACATGGGGCCGGAAATCAACTCGGAAGCGGCCGAGAACTATCCGGCCCTGTCGCCCAACGGACGGGAAATGTACTTTGTGCGATACCGACCCGCCAAAGTGGGCCAGCCTACCGACTGCCACGTCATTCTGTTGGCCCGCAAAGGTTACAACGACAAGTGGCGGCGGGCCATTGAACTGCCGCCCACCGTCAACGCGGGCTGCGAAACCTCGCCGCGCATTCTGGCCGATGGCAAGACGCTGGTTTTCAGCTCGAACCGGCCCGGCGGCAAAGGCGGCTACGACCTCTACAAAGCCGTTGCCGCCGACAATGGCACGTGGGGCGCAGCCGTGCCGCTGCTGTTTGCCAACACCAAGCACGACGAATACGCCGGTTGCGTCTCGGCCCTCGGCGACCGGCTGTATTACCAAAGCCGCGCGGAGATTTGCGGCGTTGACCTGCCCGCCGACCAAAGAACACCGCCCATGCAACTGCTCAAAGGCACGGTGGTGGACGAAGTGACCCGCCAGCCCGTCGAAACCAAACTGCTGCTCACCAACCTGTCGGGCAAGGAGCCGCAAACCGAAGTGAGCACGCTGAAAGGCTTCTACACGGCGGCTTTGCGGCCCAACGAGGACTACTCGCTGGAAATAAAACTGCCGCAGTACATAGAGCAAAAACGGAAAGTGAAGGCAGCGTCGGCCTCTTACCAAGAAACTACGGAAGATTTTCTGATGCGGCCGCGCAGCGTACCCGTCAACTACGTTTTCAAAGACTCGGTTACGCGGCTGCCCGTCAAGGTCGAGTTCCAGATTGTGAGCCGGAAAACCGGCCAGCCGGTGCGCGTGGCCTTCGACTCGGTGAAAACCACATACGTCGTCCGGGTGAGTTTGCAGGAAAACTACACCGTCACCTGCGAGTCGCCCTACCACGAGACGCGGACAGAAAACTTCCGGCTCGACTCGGTGCGCAGCTACGACCCAGTGAATGTGGAAGTGCTGCTCAAGAAAGTGTTCTACGGCTTCACTTTTCAGGCCACCGATGCCCGCTCTGGCAATGTACTCACCGAGGCCACCGTGTTGTTGCGCGAAAAAGACACCGGGCTGCTGTACATGCCCGCCGCCAACACCAACGGCGAGCATACCGTGGAACTGCGCAAAGACAAAGAATACACCATCGAGGCATCGGCTGAGTATTACAAGGCCGTCCAGACGGTTTTCAAGCCAGCGGAAATGCTGCGCAAGAACGTATCCGTACAGAAAGTGCCGATGGAGAGAAGCGAATAGACACAAAGGCGTTTTAGGCAAAATTTGCTCAAAACGCCACTTGTCTGAACCCTGATTGGCTTCGCCGAACTGTCGTTTCGTAGGATTCAAGGATTACCATGAATTAGTCGTGTCTGAAAGGCGTTGATGACTTCTTGCAATAGGTGGATTGTCAGTTGGCTATCAAATTCCATCCACACGTTTCAGACACGACCCATGAATTTTCCTTTTCAATCGGGGTAATCCCGTAATCCCACGAAACGACAGTTCGGCGAAGCCAATCAGGGTTCAGACAAGTGCGTTTCAGGCAAAAATTGTCAAATCCCGCAACTGCCTGTCCCGACTTGTCGGGAGCGGGAACGCCCAAAACGCCTTTTCCACTCCGCATTCATAGACCAACCATGAGTTTTTCAAAGTCGCAACGCTTACTACATTCTTCGCTCATTATGCAGAAATTCTACTTTTTACTCACCGGGTTGGTTCTCTCGGTTTTCGCTGTTGGCCAAGCCCAGCAGATGCAAGGCATCGCCCAAAGCAATTACGGCGGCGTGTTTGCCGTCCAGCGGAATCCCGCGCAGGCCGCCGATTCCCGGTACAACGTCCACATCAACTTTCTGTCCGTAATCGGCGGTACTTCCAACGGCGGCTTCGGTTTTTATCCGCTCATCTTACAAGGCGGCGGCGACAACCTGCGGCAGGCCGCCCTGAACACCGGCTCGCTGACCGGCCGACAGCAACTTAACCAGTACAGCGAAGTGGGGGCGTTGTCTATGCTCATCAACGTGAAACGGCGGCACGGCTTTGCACTCGACTTCCGGACGAGGTCTTGGCTGCAAGGTTCGGGCGTACCCGAACACTTGGGCCAAGCCTACGCGCTGGGCCTCGACCACCCCGACCTGTCGGTGCGCGGCGAAACGGCCGCATCCGTGCGGTTTGCGCAGATGGTGGTCGGGCAGGCGGCACTTTCCTACGGCGGGGTGCTGTTGGATGCGGGCAAACACTTTGTCAAAGGCGGCGCAACGCTGAAACGCATTGTTTCCGGAACGTCGTTTTCATGGCAAGCCGACAACCTGAACTATGCCGTTCAAATCAACGGCAGCGGTGCCCAGGCTTTCCGTTCGCTGGAGCTAAGCCCTTTCGGCTACCAGTTTCGCTACAGCAACGAACTGAGTGCCACCGGCTGGGGTGGCGACGTGGGCTTGGTGTACGAATACCGGCCCAAATACGAAGAGTACGAATACTTCATGGACGGCAAGAAACGCTTGGATGCCAAGCAGAACAAATACTTGCTGCGCGTGGGCGTGTCGGTGCTGGACCTGGGCAGCGTGCGGTTTGCCGACACCCGTCAGCAGACCGGTACCTCGACAGCCATCGGCCTGAGCGACACCGACCTGAACACCGTTCTGAACAACCCCGCAGGCGGCATGTCGCAGGTGTTGGGCATCAACAGTTCAGACCTTCAGCCTTCCGGCGGCTTTTCCATGACCTTGCCGCGCACCCTCAACTTGGATGCCGACTGGCGCATCCACAAGCAATACCACCTCAACCTGAATCTGGTGCGCGGTTTCTCGCCTTCCAGTCCGCTGGACGTGGCCCAGTACAATTACTTCACTGTTACGCCGCGCATCGAGGGCAGCAAAGGGGCCGAGGTATCGTTTCCGGTCACTTTCGCCAACGGACACGTCATGCCGGGCGTGGCTTTCCGGGCTGGGCCGCTGGTATTCGGGGCCACCAACGTACCCGGCATATTCGGCCGAGGCACCGCCACGGGCGGCATGGCCTACGCCAGCATCGTGATTTGGGCTCCCCGGCGCAAGGAAAAAGACAAAGACAACGACGCTGTTTCGGACAAGCGTGACGACTGCAAGGATGTGGCGGGCATTTGGGAATTCAAGGGCTGCCCGGACACGGACTTGGACGGCGTGGAAGACAAGGTGGACGACTGCCCGACCGTGGCCGGCAGCAAAGAATTCAAGGGTTGCCCCGACACGGACCGCGACGGCATACTTGACAAGAACGACCAGTGTCCCGAACTGGCAGGCTCGGCCAAGTTCAACGGCTGCCCCGACAGCGACAACGACAACATTCCCGATGCCGAAGACGCTTGTCCCGACAAAGCAGGTACGCTGGCTTTCAACGGCTGCCCCGACACCGACGGCGACAACGTGCCCGACGACAAAGACCTTTGCCCCGGTGAGGCGGGCAGCACCGAACTGGAAGGCTGCCCGGACAACGACGGCGACGGCATTCCGAACAAGGACGATGCCTGCCCCGACAAAGCCGGGCTGGTGGCCGCCAAGGGTTGCCCCGACACCGATGGCGACGGCGTGACCGACAAAGACGACCTCTGCCCGACCCAAAAAGGACTGCCCTCGGCCAAAGGCTGCCCGGACAGCGACAGCGACGGCGTACCCGACAAAGACGACGAATGCCCGAAAGTGTCAGGCTCGCCTGACAACAAGGGCTGCCCGATGCTGAACATCAACTACGAGCAAGTGCCGCTGTACGACAATGAGAAATCAATCGTACAGGCCGCCGAAGACGACATGCTCTTCACGGGCAAATACGTCGCCGTTGCCAAGTCGGCGTTGCCCGCGCTGGACAAACTTGCCGCCTTGCTCAAAGACAAGCCCACTTACCGGTTGGTGATTCTGGAGTTGCAACACTTCGAGAACCCGCCCGCCGACGAGCCGCGCGAAGGCCGGGGCAAACTGATTGAGGCGTATTTGCAGAAAAAACAGGTTTCGTGGGGCCAGTTGCTCGTCGAGCCGTTTTGGATCGAGTCAACCGAAGGCATCAAGAAAAACACCAAGTCATACATTCTTTTCCGTATTGTCCGATGAAAACCCGATTGAAAACCGTTGCCGTCATACTTGTAATCCTTGCGCTGTCGTTCGTACACATCCAGTGCGAGCAGCCCAGCACGGCGTTGCCCCAAACCTGCCTGCGTCTGGCAAAATTCCAAGGCGACGGGCAGTTTGGCCGGGCCAACACCCCGCTAACCAACTCGTTGATTGCCCGCGTGCGTGACCAAAGCGGCCAACCGCGTGCGGGTGTGCCCGTGACGTGGACAGTGACCGAAGGCGACGGCGACGTAGTGGCTGTGAACAACGAAACCAGCGTAAGCGGCGATGCCGAGGCCGTTTTTATTCTGGGCCGCAATGCAACGCAAAAAGTGGAATGCCGCATCACGCAGCCTTTGGCCGACTGCAACCCTGACTCGGCAGTGGTGACATTTACGGCCAGCCCTTTGATTTTCTCCATCCAGACCCCTACAGCGTCCGTCTTGGAGGTGAACGGCAGGTCTTGCAACAACGAAAGCAGCTTTGTGTCGTTCACTATTCCGATGACCACCAATCTTCCTTTGCAGAATTATTATGTTGAAGTGGAGATGAAGGGTACAACATCAGCGGGCGTTCCGATTGACTTTACAACCAAGGCCGGTTTCGTTGCAGCGGATTTGGTGCGGATCGGGGTGTGCGCCTTTTTTGGCACAAGCTCTTGGTTTGACCAAAGATTCACGGTCAAGCTTTACCAAAAAGACAGCCAAGGGGGCAAGGTCGGCCAACCTCTCTTCACCAGTAACCAGTCCAGTGCAGTAAGATTAAACCGCCCTGCCGGTGCGTTCCGACGCTCGGCTGAGAACACAATTGTAGTTGATGTGCCGCCGGTTTCAGGACTATAAGTAAATTCGTCTGGAAGTGCGGCGTTTTGGGCAAAAATCGCCGAAAACGCCGGTTGTCCGAACTGTGATTTCAAAGTGATTTTCGTGACGGGCATGATTGTCTGATTTTCAATCAAGGCAATCTGTGAATCATTTGAAAATCAAGGTTCAGACAGCGCGTTTTAGGCAAAAAATGCTCAAAACGACTCACAAAAGCCCTGAAACGGCGTGATACGCCAGCATCGGGCATCGTCCGGTGAAACCCGCCGCACACAGGCGTTTTAGGCAAAAATTGCCCAAAACGCCCTTCCACCCAACCCAACAAAAAAGCGTAGCCCAACGGCCGCGCTTTTTTGTTTTTGAACCACCCGCCCGCCCAAAAATCGTATCTTTGCGCACCTGTTTCCCTCCCGCAAATCCGCTTCTGCCATGATTTTCAGCCACTTGCACTGCCATACCCAGTTTTCGTTGCTCGACGGCGCGGCCGACATCGGGCGGCTTATGAAAAAGGCCAAGGCCGACGGCATGCCCGCCGTGGCCCTCACCGACCACGGCAACATGTTCGGGGCGTTCAAGTTCGTGGCCGAAGCCGCCAAGCACGAGGTGAGTTTTATTTGGTGGAGAACCGCCACAAGAAGGAGTTTTCCAAGGAAGACAAAGACAACCGGAACCACCAGTTGCTGCTTGCCAAGAACCAAGAAGGCTACAAAAACCTCGCAAAGCTGTGTTCGCTGGGCTACATGGAAGGGTTGTACAGCAAGTGGCCGCGTATTGACAAGGAACTGATTCTGCAATACCACAAAGGGCTGATTGCCACCACCTGTTGCATCGGGGCCGAGGTGCCGCAGGCCATTTTGCACCAGAGCGAAGCCGTGGCCGAGGAGAAGTTCAAGTGGTGGCTCGACCTGTTCGGCGAAGACTACTACGTGGAACTGCAACGCCACAAGCTCGAAGACCAAGTGAAGGTGAACGAAGTGCTGCTGCGGTTTGCGAAAAAATACAACGTGAAGGTGATTGCCTCCAACGACTCGCACTACGTGGACCGCGACGACTACAACGCCCACGACATTCTGCTCTGCGTGAATACCGGCGAACTGCAAAGCAAACCCGTATGGAAAGGCGACGGCGGCGGCGGCCGCGACTACCGTTTCGGCTTCCCGAACGACGAGTTCTATTTCAAGTCCACCGCCGAAATGACGGAGTTGTTCAAGGACATTCCGCAGGCCATTGACAACACCAACGAGATTGTGGACAAGGTGGAGACGCTGAAGCTGAAGAAAGATATTCTGCTGCCCAACTTCCCGATTCCGCCCGGCTTTGCCGACGGCGACGAATACCTGCGTTATCTCACCTACGAAGGTGCCCGCAAACGCTACACACACGCCCCCCCCCAGCCCCCCCCCAAGGAGGGGGAGTTTGGCGCGTGGTTTGAACAAGTGAAGACGGATATTTTGGCGGATCATGCGGAAGGCGCGGCCGTTATCGAACGACTTGATTTTGAACTGCACACCATCAAAACGATGGGCTTTGCCGGGTACTTCCTCATCGTGTCCGACTTCATCCGGGCGGGCCGCGAAATGGGCGTGATGATCGGTCCCGGCCGGGGTTCTGCGGCGGGCAGCGCGGTGGCCTACTGCATCGGCATCACCAACCTCGACCCGGTGAAATACCGGCTGCTGTTCGAACGGTTCCTGAACCCCGACCGCAAGTCAATGCCCGACATTGACACCGACTTCGACGACGAGGGCCGCCAGCGGGTGATTGACTACGTGGTGGACAAATACGGCCGCAACCAAGTGGCCCAAATCATCACCTACGGCACCATGGCCACCAAGTCGGCCATCAAGGACGTGGCGCGGGTGATGGAATATCCGCTCGCCGAAACCAACCTGCTCACCAAGCTCATCCCCGACAAGCCCACCTACGGGATGAACTTCCAAAAGCTCGTCCACATGCCGCTCGACGAGTTGGGCGACATCATTACGCCCGACGAACTGGAGAACGTGAAGAAAGTGCGGCAACTCTACCAAGGCAAGGACTTGGCCGCCACGGTGCTGAAAGAGGCCGAAAAGCTTGAAGGCACGGTGCGCAACACGGGCATCCACGCGGCGGGCATCATCATCGCCCCGGAGGACTTGACCAACATCCTGCCGGTGGCCACTTCCAAGGAAACCGACCTGCTGATTACGCAGTTCGAGGGCAAAATCATCGAAGACGCGGGCGTAATCAAGATGGACTTCTTGGGCCTGCGCAACCTGACCATCATCCGCGACTGCCTTGAACTCATCAAGCGCAACCACGGCGTGGACATTGACATTGACAGCATCCCGCTCGACGATGCCAAGACCTACGAACTCTTCCAGCGGGGCGAAACCAACGCCGTGTTCCAGTTCGAATCGGACGGGATGAAAAAGTACATGAAGGACTTGAAACCCGACCGTTTCGACGACCTCATCGCTATGAACGCCCTCTACCGGCCCGGCCCCATCGCCTACATACCCAACTACGTGAACCGCAAGCACGGGCGGGAGGAGGTGGTATATGACCTGCCAGAAATGGAAGAATTCTTGAAAGACACCTACGGAATTACGGTATATCAAGAACAAGTCATGCTTTTGTCACAAAAACTTGCTAACTTCACCAAAGGCGATGCCGACGTGTTGCGCAAGGCGATGGGCAAGAAAGACCGCAAGACGCTGGACAAACTCAAGCCGCAGTTCATTGAAAATGCCAAGGCCAAAGGACTGCCCGAAAAGAAACTGGAGAAAATCTGGACCGACTGGGAAGCCTTCGCCTCGTATGCGTTCAACAAGTCGCACTCCACTTGCTATGCCTTTGTGGCCTACCAAACGGCTTACCTCAAGACGCACTACCCCGGCGAATACATGGCAGCGGTGTTGACTTCGAGCTTGGGCAACATTGAGAAAATCACCTTCTTCATGGAAGAGTGCAAACGGATGGGAGTCAAGGTGTTGGGGCCGGACGTGAACGAAAGCTCCACGGTGTTCGACGTGAACAAGGCCGGGCAAATCCGATTCGGGCTGGGTGCCATCAAAGGCGCGGGCGAGGCGGCCATCGGCGACTTGATTCAGGAACGCACCGCCAACGGCCCGTACAAGGACATCTTCGACCTGACCAAACGCGTGAACCTGCGCACGGTGAACAAGAAGACTTTCGAAAGCTTGGCCTACGCCGGGGCCTTCGATGAATTCGGGCTGCACCGGGCGCAGTACTTTATGGAAGACAACGGCGGGACGCTGCTCGAAAAGGCCATCAAATACGGCAACCAGGCGCAGTCCGAGAAAGGAAAAATCCAAGTGAGCTTGTTTGGCGGAGCCGACGGCGGCAACGACTTGCCGCCACCGCGCGTGCCGGTGTGCGAGCCGTGGACGGAAGTGGAGCGGCTCAAATACGAGAAAGACGTGGTGGGCTTTTACATTTCGGGCCACCCGCTGGACCAGTACCGCGTGGAGATGACGCAGTTTGCCATCACGCCGCTCGACCAAGTGGAAAACTACAAGAACCGCGACCTGAATGTGGCCGGCATCGTATCCAAAACCGCCACGCGAATGTCCAAAAGCGGCAATCCGTTTGCCGTGTTCACGCTGGAAGACTACAGCGGCTCGCTGGAAATCGCCCTGTTCGGCGACAACTATGTCAAGTTCGCCAATTACCTGCAAGAAGGCGGCTTTTTGTACGTCAAAGGCAAGTACGAGCCGCGTGCCGCGCGTCTCGCCGAACTGGCGAAAGCCCACCCCGGCGACTGCGAACTGCGCGTGTGTCTCAACGACCCGTCGGAGAAAATCCAAACCGAAGGCAAGTCGCGGCTCTTCCGCATCAATCCGAGCAACGAACTCATCAAGCAACTGGAAACCATGCGCGGTGTGGCCTACCGGCTGGTGTGGTGATTTTGTTTCAGGTCAGAGGTCAGAACGCAGAGGTCAGAAAAAGCAGGCAGTGGCAGTATCGGGCGGCAGAAAGGGCGTTTTGGGCAAAAAATGCCCAAAACGCTTATAAAAATGCAGGTCTGTACGCTATGCGTCTGACCGGAACCATAGGCTCGCCAAAGACAACAGACGGATATTTCACCCTGTTGTTCTGCGAAGTCTGTGACTTCGCAGTTTTATGTTCGGTAGTCTGCGACTAAGCACTTGGTCATTAGTAGTTAGTCTTTAGTACAAAAGCATAACTATCTGAATATCAATGAGAAAAGAAGCGTTTCAAGCAAAAAATAGATAAAACTATTTGTGAACACGTACTTACCGGCCCGAAGGGCGAGCATCTTCCGTGGAGACGCATTTTCTTGCTTCGCACGGGTAGTCAGAGACTACCGACATAGAACTTCGTAGTCACAGGCTGCGAAGAACGTTTATAAGTGGCGAGTCGTTAGTTGTCAGTGTTTAGGTGTTTTGGGCAAAAGTTGCCTAAAACGATGAGGGTATTTTGCCGTTTTGAGCATTTTTCTGCTGAAATGCCCTAATGAAATACGCGACTTTCACTGAGAACATTTTTTTGTAAATAAATGCAACTTACTGGTTGTGATACACTATATTGCTACCGAAAGGTTTGTTGGCAAAAGCTTTGGTAATTGCCATGAAAACTATTTTTTCATATTTTTTTGCCGCTTAGCCGCAAGCCTTTCGTTTTAGAGGAAGCGTTACAGTGTTTTGGGCGATTTTTGCCCAAAACGCCTTTTTCAATTCCAAAATCAATTCTGCCTTCTGACCTCCGACTTCTGACCTTGTTGCAAGGTCCACGCGAAGCCAATCACCAGCACGCAGCCGACGACGTTGTACCACAGGAACGCAATGGACGAGAAAGCGTAAAGCCCGAAAATCACCGCCTGCGCCGCCAACGCCCCGTAGAACACGGCCCGTCCGCCGGT
>JALOMD010000137.1 GCA_025455595.1 Cytophagales bacterium
GCATCCGAAAGCTGGATGCCGTAGGTTTCTTCCACTTGCACCACCAGTTCGGTGAATTCGAGGGAGCCGAGGCCCAAATCATGCCAAAAAGACTTGGCGGGCTGCACGGCGGCGGGTTGGATCAGGAAATGTTCGGCAAGGATACGTTTGAGGGTTTGCAGCACTTGGTTCATAGCTTGCATAGTTATAGTTCAACAGACAGTGGTATTTGACTGCCAAAGCGGCCCAATAGTTACAAATGCCGCCGCCTTTTTTTGACAAGGACACAACAAACCGCCAGAAGGTTGCACGGCCCTGAATCGTGTAACCGAAAAAAACAAAAATGAGTAGGCGCACGAACCTAATAAAACAGGGAAACAAGACAAGCATGAGGCATACTTGTGGATACGCTCTTACTGTAGTTTTCGGTATCTGGCCCCCCAGTAGCGAATGCCGGATGCCTGTCTTCGCTCCACTTCCAAGGCTTGTGCATTCATGTTTATGATGTGCCATGGATTGGAATCGTCCCAAAATCCGGGATGGCACAAGACACCGCAAGACTCATAACGGACAAGTATCTTGTCTATTCCATCCAACTGGTAAGGTACGGCAGTGCAGCACCCTTGTATCCTGGTGCCGGTTGCATCCTTGAGTTCCACCGAACCGTTGGAATATATGTGCAAGGTTGAAGGTTCTGATGCGTTTTTCCAGTCGTCAGTCCCAGCTTGTGTAGCAATCAATTTCCATTTTCCAACCAATGGCGTATTTATCGCATCTTCCTTGGTTCGGCAAGCGTTCGACAAAAGAAGTACTACAAGCGAAAGCATCCAAAGCCGGATGGTTACTTTATGGCGTATGATGAGTCGGCTTTTCATCGTATCGTGTTTCGTCATTTATACGAATCAGAATCTTTCATGAGAAGGCAGTATTTTTCCTAACGTTGGCCTCAAAAACAAGGACACGAAAAACCGCCAAAAGGTTGCATGGCTTGTTGTCAAACGTTTTTGTCGGGCCGCAAAATCAGTGCCGCAAATGAAACCCCCGACAGGTTTTGAAGTACGGAGTACAATTTACGAGGTACGAATGAGAAGTTACAGGTTCAAGGTTGGAAGGTTGCAGGTTGGTGTTCCTGCTGATTGTGGGATTTCTGATTTGGGCGTTTTTTGCCCAAAACGGTTCGCTGGAAAACTTAAAAAAACAGCAACACGGATTGGACGGATGAAAGGGATAAAAGACGGATTCAATCCGTTCTAATCCCATTGCATCCGTCCAATCCGTGTTGCTATCTGTCAAGCCAGCGGGCGTTTTAGGCAAATTTCGCCCAAAACGCTTTTCATTTTTTCTCCGCATTCCACAATCCAAGTTCCGCATTCAAAATGGCTTCCACCAGCGGCAGGATGCGGCCCACGCCGTCTTCGAGGGGCAGCACCACGGGAATGCCCAGTTCGGCCTCGTATTGCTGTTGGTATTGGCGGGCTTGTTCCAGCGTCAGGCGTTGGGTGTTCAGGGTTACGGCCAGCACCTTGGCTCCGTAGAATTTCTCGATGAGCTCGATTTCAGTGGCGATGGGCGGGATGGGCGAGGCCAGCGTCGGGTTGTCGTCGAAAAACCGGCGGGCGGGGGCGTGCTGCAGCACCACGTAACGCGCCTCGCCCGACAACAGGAACTCCGAGCCGCACGGCCCGCTCGGGTTGCGCAACGACGACTGCCCTTCGATGAACATCACGTCCGGCTTTTCCCGCTCGAAGCACGATACAATAGCGTGCTCCACCTCGCCCGACACAAAATCGTTCGGCGTGCTGTCGAACACAAAGCCGTAGTTGCCGCCTTGCATCCAGCCGGTTTGTCCGGTGTAAATCATTTCCGCTTTCAGGCCCGCCTTGCGGCAGGCTTCCACCAAAAACCGGGCGGTGGTGCGTTTGCCGAGGTTGCAGTCGGTGCCCAGCACGGCCACGCGGGGGCAGGTCACTTCGCGGATGCGGCCCGTCCAGAAGTGCAGTTCGTGGCGGGGCTTGGGCCGCCGCACGTCTATCAGTTTCACGTTGTTTTCGCGGGCCAAGGCCACCATGTCGGGCATGTCGTTCAGGAACTCGTGCAGGCCGTTGACCACCGAAATGCCGTGCTGCATCACGTTTTTGAGCAATTCCTTCATGTCCGACGGCAGCACGCCGCCTTTGGTGGCCACGCCCACCAAGCAATAATGAATCGTGGGCAATTGGCGCACGGCTTCAGTGAGCGTGGCAAACACCGGAATGTTGCGGTGTGTGCCGTCCACCACTTCGCCGGCATCGCGGCCGGCGGCGGCTTCGTCAATCACGCCGATGATGTTGTAACGCGAGGTGCCCCGGATGAGGCCGTGGGCCGTTTTGGCAGGGGCTTTGCCCAGTTGGCCGTTGGTAAGTACGATGGCGTTGCCGTCCATGATTTTGAAGTACGATTTACGAGGTACGAAGTACGAATGGTAGGTTAAAAGTTACAGGTTCAAGGTTGCAGGTTGCCACCGATTCTTGTTCTGGCTGGTCGGGAGCGGGATTTTCGATTTGGGCGATTTTCACCTAAAACGCGGTGAACAGGCAGGTCTTCCCGCAGGGCGGGATGACCGCCTGCCTGTCGGCAGACAGGGAAGCACAGGCTCACAAAAGACAAAAGGCTCGCGTTTCAGGCGTCTTTTGCTCAAAACGCATGTCAAGATGGAATTTTAAACAAACTCTGGTTAGATTGAACGACATAGTTTTCTAATCAAGGCAATCCTTGAATCCTACAAATCATGGTTCAGACAAACTGCGTTTTGGACAAAAATTGCCCAAAACGCCCGAAAATCCAAGCAAGCGTTGATGAGAATGTAATTTGGCAAGACGGAAGAACCGGAAGGCGAACTTTTTGAGCGAGCAGCGGAAACCGTTTTGGGCAAAAATTGCCTAAAACGGCGAATGGCTTGTTGCGCATTACTTGCTTCTCACTGCTTGTTTTGCTGCCAAGCATACTTTTGCTACAGGTTTTGTATGTACTTATCAATCAGAACCTTTGGTTTTTAAAAGCAAGGTTCTTTACTTTGGTCGCGTCAGCAAGTCTTTCGGTTACCAACCGCAGGCTTGTCGGCTTTAGCAGCGGCCAGCTTCATTCGTCAAGCATATTCCCACTACTCCACTAAACATTCAAATCATGAACTTGATCGAAACATTGCAAGGCTTTATCACGCCCGACGTAATCGGCAAAGCGGCCGGTATGCTGGGCGAAAGCGAATCGGGCGTGGGCAAAGCCATGAGCGGCGTGCTGCCCGGCCTACTGGCGAGTGTCATCAGCAAAGGCTCCACTGAGCAAGGTGCCGACGACGTGCTGGGCATGATCCGCGAAGGCAACTTCGGCGGCGGCAACTTGGAAGGCGTATCGAACCTGTTTGGCAACGGTTTCGAAACCAACCCGATGATGGTCGTGGGCAAAAACCTGCTCGGCGGCCTGCTGGGCGACAAAGCCGGGCTGCTGGGCAGTGCCATCGCCTCGTTCAGCGGCGTGAAAGAATCATCGGCCACGTCGCTGATGAGCATGGCCGCACCGTTGGTCATGGGCCTGCTGGGCAAGGAAGTGGCCTCCAAGGGCCTGAACGCATCGGGACTGATGGGCCTGCTGGCGGGCCAAAAAGACAGCGTGGCCGCGCTGCTGCCCGCCGGACTGGGCAGCGTGCTGGGCTTTGGCAGCTTTTCGGGCATCGGCGAAAAAGTGGCCGGTGCGTTCAGCGGTGCCACCGCCGATGTCAAAGACCTTACGGCTGGCACGCCCGCCACGGCGAGCAATACGTTTGGCGCACCCAAGCCCACCTACACCGAAGAAAAAGGCGGCTCCAACTGGTGGTTGTGGCTGCTGGGCTTGGCGGCATTGGTAATCGGCGGGTTTTACTTCCTGCGCGGCTGCAACGAAACGCCCAAGGTCACGGAAACCGCCGAGGCCACGATAGACACGATTTCGGCCGGGGCCGATGCCATGATGGAAAGCGTGTCTGCCTCCATCAAATCGGTGACGGGTGCCGACTTGGGCAGCCTGATGGCCCGCAAACTGGCTGACGGCACCGAGCTGAACATTCCCGAAAGCGGCGTGGAAGGCCGTTTGCTGGCGTTCATTGAAGACTCGACAAAGGCGGTTGACAAAACCACTTGGTTCGACTTCGACCGGCTGCTGTTCGACACGGGCAAGGCGACGCTGAAATTCGATTCGTCGGGCACGGAAGAGCAGTTGACCAACATCGTGGCCATTCTGAAAGCCTATCCGAAGGTGAACCTGAAAATTGGCGGCTACACCGACAACACCGGCGATGCCAAGGCGAACCTGAAACTGTCCGGCGACCGGGCCAAAACCGTCATGGACGAACTGGTGAAACGCGGCATTGATGCCAAACGCCTCGCCTCCGAAGGCTACGGCGACCAGTTTCCCGTCGCCAGCAACGACACACCCGAAGGCCGCCAGCAAAACCGCCGCGTCTCGTGCCGCGTAACGGCGAAATAAGGTCAGAGATAAGAAGTCAGAGGTCAGAAAATTTTTGACCTTTCTATGCAGAAGCCGCAGGCGACAAGTCGCCTGCGGCTTTCGTTTTTTCTGTGAAATTACTGTACGTTTCTGTTTTTAAACCAATTATGACGTACGCAGCATCAGTGTTTGATTTGTTTAAAATTTTCCGTTTTGGGCAAAAACCACCCAAAACGCCGGACTGTAGGGGCGGGGCTTGCCCCCGCCCCTACAGTCCGGCACAGATGCGTCAAGGACAATCCGAGCCTGCACGAAAGAGGGCGGGGGCAAGCCCCGCCCCTACGATTCGCCTGTACTTGCAACGGAAAACCGAAATGTGAAACAATCACAAAGAATCACCGGGTGTTACGTAGCGTTTTGAGCAAAAAATGCCCAAAACGCCTGCAATTTTCCAATCTTTCGATTTTCCGATTTTTCAATTCGCACCTCGTAAATCGCACTTCAAACCGTCAAACTTCCTTACTTTTGCGTCCGGTTACCGCACGTTCTGTTGAGCCAGCTTGTTATCATTCCGTAACCGCCGAACCACCCCTCATGCACGACATCATCCAGCTACTTCCCGACTCGATTGCCAACCAGATTGCCGCCGGCGAGGTGGTGCAGCGGCCCGCATCGGTGGTGAAGGAACTGCTCGAAAACGCGGTGGATGCCCACGCCCGGCACATCCAACTGATTGTGAAAGACGCGGGCCGCACGGCTATTCAGGTTATTGACGACGGTGTCGGCATGTCCGAAAACGATGCCCGGATGTGCTTCGAGCGACACGCCACTTCCAAAATCAAGCAAGCCAACGACTTGTTTGCGATTCGGACAATGGGCTTCCGAGGCGAGGCGATGGCTTCGATTGCCGCCGTGGCGCAAGTGGAAATGCGCACCCGCCGCCGCGATGAAGAACTGGGCACGCTGGTGCGCATCGAGGCATCTGAGGTGAAGGTGCAGGAACCGACCAGCACCCCGGCGGGCACGCACATTTCGGTGCGGAACTTGTTTTACAACGTTCCGGCGCGGCGCAATTTCCTGCGGTCGAACGCGGTGGAGATGCGCCACATCCTTGACGAGTTCCAGCACGTGGCCTTGGCGCATCCGGAAATCTCGTTTTCGATGCACCAAAGCGACTTGGAAACGTACAACTTGCCCGCCGGAAAACTGAGCCAACGGATTGTCGGCTTGTTTGGCAAGCAGTACCGCGACCAACTGATTCCTTGTCAGGAAGGCACTGACTACGTGGCGATTACGGGTTATCTGGGCAAGCCGGAGTTTGCCAAGAAAACGCGCGGCGAGCAGTTTTTCTTCGTGAACAAACGGTACGTGCGGCACAACTACCTGCACCACGCCATCATGACGGCCTTCGAAGGACTGCTGCCCGACGAAAGTTTCCCGTTCTACACGCTTTACATCGAAATTGACCCGGCGCACATTGACATCAACGTGCATCCGACCAAGACTGAAATCAAGTTTGACGACGAGCGGGCCATTTACGCCGTCGTACAGTCGGCGGTGCGCAAGGCGTTGGGGATGCACCACCTCTCGCCGAGCCTCGACTTCGACCAGAGCAGCGATTTTCTGTTTCCCAGTGCCCGCGAGCAGGAAAATCCGTTGCCGAACACAACCCCGCAAGACCAGCCCGGTAACGGAAATACTTCCGGCTGGGCCAAGGGTAGCGGGATGCAGAACCTGCCGAACGGCAGCGTAATCACCATCGAAAGCGACTTGCGCCGCCAGCACAACCGCCAAAACTGGCAGTCGCTGTACCAGGATTTCCAGCGGGCGTTTCCGACCGAGGAAGTGCAGCAGCCCGAAGAGCCTGAACAGATTGTACTCACGCTGGCCAGCAAGGTAAACCGCCTGCCCGGCGACCCGGCACCACAACCCGCCGAAAGCATTGAGACGGAGACCATTGCCTTCCAGATACACAACGCCTACATCGTCACGCAGGTCTCGAACGGCATGATGCTGATTGACCAGCGGGCGGCCCACGAACGGATTTTGTACGAGAAGTTCCTGAACACGCTGAGCCGCCGCAACGGCACCAGCCAGCAGATTTTGTTTCCGAAAGTAGTGGAACTGAACCCGGCCGACTTCGAGTTGGTGATGGAAATTGCGGACGAAATCAGAGGACTGGGCTTTGAAATCGGCGTGCTGGGCCGCAACACGGTGGCGGTGCAGGGCATTCCCGCCGATGTGCCAGTGGGCCAAGAAAAGGAATTGCTCGAAGGGCTGGTCGAGCAGTTCAAGTGGCATCAGTCGGAGCTGAACCTGGGCAAACGCGAGAACATTGCCCGCTCGTTGGCGCGGCGGTCGGCCATCCGGCACGGACACAAGCTCGCCGTCACCGAGATGCAAAACCTGATTGCACAGTTGTTCGCCTCTTCAAACCCCAACTACGCCCCCGACGGCACGCCTACCGTGGTCATTCTGACGCTGGACAAGATGGGCAGTTTCTTTACGAAATAGGATTTGTTTTCAAATGCGTTTTGGGCGATTTTTGCTTAAAACGCATGGACGCTTTTTTGTTCGGCCGATTGACAAGCGGCTTTATTGCGATTTGCCAACCCTGTTCTCCGACTTCGGTTATCTATGTTATCATTGTAAACCGCTGATAAATGGTCGTTACCAGCACCTCTTTCACGCCTTCAGAAGTGTAAAACCGACGACGATTGACGACTTTGATTTGAGGTTCGCCTATGCTGTCCAGAATGGTTACACTGTCAGGAAGCGTCCAGCGGTGCGCATCCCGTGTGTCTGTTTCATCGTTAGGTTCGACGAGTATGCTTTTGAGGTCGGGCGAGAAAGTAAACCAACGGACTCGTCCCTGCATTGAATAGTTCACGGTTAAGTCCGGCTGGTAAGCCATATCTTCGCCTTCCCAACGCTTAGTTTCGTTTGAATAAACAGATATTTCTTGCTCAGGCCAAAACTGTTTAAAGAGAAAACGGGTCGTACTGGAAGTCGGGTCGTTAAGAATGACACGAATCTCAAGATAATTATGATAGTTGGCTCCCAAATCGGAAATCTCCTGTAGCAAATCCGTGGACGGAATGCCGTCAGCGTTGACATCTACGGCTACGCTGCTGGTTGATGTTACCACCTTGTACTTGCCGTGAAAGCGTTCATACAACGCAGGGCCGTCAAGGTGGGGTGGCACAGGGTCTGGCCGACAGGCAACCACCTGCATCATACAGAGTATGATGATGAATTTATTGAAGCGGTGTTTCATGGACTGTTGGGATAGACAGATGACCGGGCAAAATTCGAGCCAATTCGTGTCGCTTTTAAACATCAATTTTCCCCACCATATCCTCCGGTTTCACCCAATCATTGAACTGCTCCTCTGTCAAATAGCCAAGTTTCAAGGCGGTTTCTTTCAGCGTCAAGCCTTCGCGATGGGCGGTTTGGGCTAT